>RFKM01000338.1 GCA_003694465.1 Alphaproteobacteria bacterium | reverse complement strand
GGCCGGTCTCAGCCGAGGGCCGCCTCGAGCGCCGGCCAGAGCGCCTCGAGCGGTTCGGTGCCCACCGACAGACGCACGTAACCGGGCGCGACATCGTCGCCCCAGCGCAGCCGGCACTCGGCGCTGGAATGGGTGCCGCCGAAAGAGGTCGCCGCGGCGAGCAGCGGGCAGCGCTCGATGAAGGCCTCGGCCGCCGCCCGGCTCTCGAGCGTGAAGCCGATGAGAAAGCCGAACCGCCGCATCTGCCGCCGCGCGAGGCCGTGGGCCGGGTGGCTGTCCAGCCCCGGGAAGCGCACCTCGCGCACCTTCGGATGGGCGGCAAGGCGCGGGGCGAGGGCCTCGGCATTGTCGCACATCCGGGCCAAGCGCAGCTCCAGCGTCTGCAGCGAGCGGTGCAGCAGCCAGGCCTCGAACGGGCCGGGGATCGAGCCCGAACGGGTCCGCCAGTCGCGCACACGCGCCAGCAGGGCCTCGTCGCGGCTGGCGACATGGCCGAGCAGGATGTCGGAATGGCCGCCTGGCGCCTTTGTGTCGGAGGCGACGACGAGATCGGCGCCGAGGTCGAGCGGGCGCTGGCCGAAGGGCGTCATCGTGGTATTGTCGACAATCGACAAGCCGCCCGCGGCCCTAACCGCCTTGCTCACCGCCGAAATGTCGCAAATGTCCAAGCCGGGGTTGGAGGGCGTTTCGATCAGCACCGCCCGGAAGCCCTCGAAACCGCCCTCGGCAAAGGCCGCCGTGGGGCGGGTTTCGACCCTGACCCCGAAGCCCTCGAGAAAGTCGCGCGCCAGAACCCTTCCGGCATAATAACCGTCCGAAGGCAGCAGCAGCCGGTCGCCGGCCTTCAGCGTCGCCATCAGGGCGGCGGTGATCGCCGCCATCCCCGAGGGAAAGAGCAGCGCCGGCGCCCCCTCGAGCAGCGAAAGCGCCGCCTCGGCGGCCTGCCACGTCGGGTTCGCCTCGCGCCCGTAGAAGGGCAGGCCCGGTTCCGGGTCGCCCGGCAGGTGAAACATAGACGAGGCCACGATCGGCGGCGCGAGCGGATCGCCCTTCGCCGCGCCCTCCTCGCCCATGTGCAACAGTCGCGCGGTTTCGAGCGCGTCTGGTCCGTCCGTCATGCTGCGCCCCTTTCCGCGCCGATTCAGCCGGTGTGAATCAACGTCGAGAACAGGCGCGGGTCAAGCGACTCGCTGCGGAAGGTCTCGCCCTCGGTGAGGATCGAGACGGCATCGTGGCTGTGCAGGCTTTCCTGGTGCGAGGCGACGACGCGGAAATCGCCGATGCGCGGGTCGCGCTTGAGCTGTTCGGTGAACAGGCGCGCCGCGTCCTCGACGAAGATCGGGTTGGCGGCGTTGAGCTCGGCAAAGGCCTGCTCGTCCTCGCGCTTGACCATCACCTGGGTTTCGGTCGGCACCGCCGCGCGGCACAGGTCGATCAGGTCTTCGAACCACAGGCAGGTCTTGTCGCAGATCATCTCGACGGAGATCCGCGCCACCGAGCGCTGCGAATGCGGCGTGGCCAGCTGCCCCCGCACGGCGCGGGCGTGTTCGCTCAACTCCAGCGAGCAAGGGCAGGTCGAAGAATAGACGTAATCGAGATGGATGAACTTGCGCCGCACCCCGCCCTGTTCGACCAGCTCGAGGGCAATGTCGTAATATTGATAGCCTTCGAGGCCGGAGCGCAGGGATTTCACCTTCGCGGGGAAGGAAAATGACAATTCGATCCGGGCGTCGAGGCTGTCGAGATCGGCCTTGTAATCGTCGAGCGCGGCCTCGATCACCTCGAAGGAAAAGGTCTTTTCGGCATGGGCGTAGAACGAGCGCATGATGCGGCTCATGTTGATGCCCTTTTTCTCGGCCTCGAGGCTCACCGTGCCCGTGACCGAGGTTTCGAGCGTCAGATCGCCATTGTCGCGGGTATGGTAGCGGATCGGCAGGCGAAAGTTGGAAATGCCGACATGCTGGATCAGCTGCTTTTCGCCCTGGATGAGGCTGGCCGGGCCGTTCTGCAGGTCGGGCATGGTGGCCTTGTAGGCCTCGTCGGCGACGAAATCTTCCGGATAATGGCGCGAAAGATCGGGGTAGTTCGCCACGTCGCGCCCGGGCAGCAGCCGGGCGATGGCCGGGTCGAGCCGGGCAACCTCGGTCGGGTCGGCACTGGCCGCCCATGCGCGCAGGGTTTCGAGCGCGCGGCGGGCCTCGGTGCCATCGGGCGCGGGCGTCACGCCCGGGGTCATCTTGTTCACGGCCAGTCTCCCAATACCTGTTCGCACCCGCCAATATAGACGGTCGGCGGGCGAATTTCCAAGTATTACGCTCGGGATTGTGACTCAGATCACCGCAAGCGCCGCCGAAATATCGGCGATCAGGTCGTCCGGGTCCTCGAGCCCGACCGACAGACGCACCAGCCCCGGGGTGATGCCAAGGCGCGCCTTCATCTCGTCGGGCAGGCGCTGGTGGGTGGTGGTGGCCGGGTGGGTGATGATCGACTTCGCATCGCCGAGGTTGTTGGAGATCACCGGCACCTTCAGCGCATCGAGAAAGGCGAAGGCCGCGTCCTTGCCGCCGGCCAGATCAAGCGCCAGCATGGTGCCGCCGTGGTCCATCTGCCGGGCCGCCACCGCGTGCTGGGCGTGGCTTTCAAGCCCCGGGTAGATCAGCCGCGCGAGCTTGTCGTGCCCCTCCAGCGCGGCGGCGATGCGCGCGGCGCTTTCGGCCATGGCGCGCACCCTGAGCGCAAGCGTTTCGAGCCCCTTGAGATGCATCCAGGCGTTGAACGGGCTCATCGCCGCGCCGGTGTGCTTGGCATAGGGCTCGAGCGTTCCGCGGATGAATTCGGCGCTGCCCAGCACCGCACCGCCCAGCCCGCGCCCGGCCCCGTCGATGTGCTTGGTGGTGGAATAGATCACCACGTCGGCCCCCTGCGCCGCCGCGCTGGCACCGACCGGGGTTGCAAAGGTGTTGTCGACCACGAGCAGCGCCCCGGCCGCCTTGGCCAGCTGGGAAACCAGCGCAAGGTCGATCACCTCGAGCGTCGGGTTGGAGATGGTTTCGAGAAACACGAGGTCGGTTTCGGGGGTGAGGGCGGCGCGCCATTCGGCCTCCGACGTGCCATCGACGAACGCCACCTCGACGCCGAAGCCGGCGAGAAAGTCGAGGATGTAAAGGCATGAGCCGAAGAGCGCCCGCGCGGCAACGATCCGGCTGCCCGGCTTCGCCGTCGCCATCAGCACCGCGTTGACCGCCGCCATGCCGGAAGCAAGCGCGAAACCGTCTTCCGTTCCCTCGATCGCGGCGAGGCGGTCTTCGAACATGCGCACCGTCGGGTTGCCGTAGCGGGCATAGATGAACTCGTCCGGGCCGCTCTCGATGAAACGCGCCTCGGCCTGTTCGGCGCTGTCATAGACGAAACCCTGGGTGAGGAAGATCGCCTCGGCCACCTCGCCATACTGGCTGCGCCGCACCCCGCCATGCACGGCCCGGGTTCTTGCCTTCCAGTCCGTCATCTGCGCCTCCCGCACAAAAACGCCCCCGGTGAAAAAGCCGGGGGCTGACGTCCTCGACCTCTTTAGCGGAATGTTTAACGTGGCCCGCAATCCGGAGCACAAATCGCCACGCCCCGTCGCTACTGCGCCTTGCATCCGGCGTCAAGACGACACACCCTCTGGGCCAGCAGACAGGAGAGTGCCATGCAACCGATCGAGCTTCATTACTGGCCGACGCCCAACGGCTGGAAGATTTCCATCGCCCTCGAGGAAATGGGCCTGCCCTACGAGGTGCGCTATGTCGACATCTCGAAGGGCGAACAGTTCGAGCCGGCCTTTCTGGAGATTTCGCCCAACAACCGGATGCCGGCGATCGTCGATCCCGACGGGCCCGGCGGCGCGCCGGTCAGCGTGTTCGAGTCGGGCGCGATCCTGCAATACCTCGCTCGCAAGACCGGCCGCTTCTACGGGCGCGACGAGCGCGCGCGCATCCGGGTCGAGGAATGGCTGTTCTGGCAGGTGGGCGGGCTCGGACCGATGGCCGGGCAGGCGCATCATTTCCTCGTCTACGCCCCGAAACTCGAACCGCCGCAGGACATTCCCTATGCGAAAGACCGCTACCGCGCCGAAACCGCCCGCCTTTACGGCGTGATGGACCGGCGCCTTGCCGAAAACCGCTTTCTGGCCGGCGAGGAATATTCCATCGCCGACATGGCCAGCTACGGCTGGGCCTCGCTGTGGGAGCGGCAGGAGCAGACGCTGGACGACAAGCCCCACCTTGCCCGCTGGCTCGAAGAGGTCGGCAGCCGGCCGGCGGTGCAGCGCGGCATGGCGCTGGGGCGCGAGAAGCGCCAGAGCAACATTGCCGACGACAGGAAGGCGGCGCAGCTGCTGTTTCGG
>RFKM01000337.1 GCA_003694465.1 Alphaproteobacteria bacterium | reverse complement strand
GGCCAGCACGCCGCCCCGCGCGAAGGTCGCCGATGAGACCTCTTCGATGCGCACCGCTTCGGGAAAGCCGCCGGCATAGCGCGCCCCGCGCGCATCGGTCGAGAGCTTCACCCGCCAGCCGCGCGCGATCATGGTTTCGGCCAGCGCCTGCGCCGGGAACATGTGCCCGCCGGTGCCCCCGGCGGCGATCACCAGCAACGGCGCGCTCATGCGCGCCCCCGCTGGCCGATCAGGTCTTCGATATGGCCCTGCGGGCGGGTCCGGGTGAACGAAAGCAGCATCCCGATCGCCAGCCCCGTGGCGATCAGCGACGAGCCGCCATAGCTGATGAACGGAAGCGTCATGCCCTTGGCCGGCAGGAGCCGCACCGCCACCCCCATGTTGATCAGCGCCTGCACCCCGAAGATCGCCGCGAGCCCGGTGCCGGCGAGGCGGATGAACGGGTCGCGCTCGCGCACGAGGCGCAGGAAGCTGCGCGCCACGATCACCGCGAAAAGGCCGATGATGAACATCACCAGCACGAGGCCGTATTCCTCGGCGGCAACGGCGATGATGAAGTCGGTATGGGCATCGGGGAGCGACCATTTGACCGTGCCCTCGCCCACCCCGACGCCGAAGACCCCGCCCTCGCGGATGGCGTCGATGGCATAGCCGATCTGGGTTGTCGGGTCGATGTCGGTGGAGAGGAAGCCGTCGATCCGGCGGGCGAAATGCTCGGAATGTTCATAGGCGAACATTCCGCCCACCGTCACCACCCCCGCCGCCGCGGCGATCAGCAGGTAGGGCGCGCCGGCGACGAAATACATCACCCCCCAGCCGAAGAGGATCAGCGCGGACTGGCCGAAATCGGGCTGCATGGCCAGAAAGCCGACGACGACCATCGTCACCGCCAGCGACATCGTCTTGCCCGGCGGGCCGTCGAGTTCTTCGCTCGCCGCCATCAGCCAGGCCACCGCCACGACGAACACCGGCTTGAGAAATTCCGACGGCTGCAGCGAGGCAAACCCCAGCGAATACCAGCGCACCGCCCCCTTGCCGAAATCGGTTCCGAACACCGGCAGGAAGATCAGCGCCGCGAAGGCGAGGAAAAAGCCGATCACCCCGAGGCGGCGCACGGTCTGCGGGTTCAGCATCGTGGTGACGATCATCACGCCCAGCGCAAGGGCGCCGAAGATCAGCTGGCGTTCGACATAATGGAAGGGCGGCAAGCCGTTGCGCTCGGCCAGCGGCGGCGAGGCGGCAAGGCCCAGCAGGATGCCGACCCCGAAGAGCAGCAGCACCGCCGCAAACGAAAGCTTGTCGATCGTGCGCCACCAGCGCGGCAGGATGGGGTCGCCCTCCTGCCTTTGCACGGCGCCATATACCATTTCGGTCATGAAACCCGCCCGGGACTTGCCTCTGCCTCTGTTCGTCTGATCCGACTGCCTCGATGCCCGTGTCGCCCGGGCCTTGGGGCAAGCCTAACCCGAAACCCGCCGCCGCGCCAGAGCCGATCGGCCCGAGGCGCTCCGAGAGGGCGCTCCCCGGCCGCGCTCAGGCCTGCGGGGCGGACATCCGGCGCGCCTTTGCCCGTTCGATGCCGAGCTGCCGCTCGCGCCAGACGATCAGCACCCCGGCCAGAACCACCAGCCCCGCCCCGGCAAGGGTCTGCGCCGTCGGCACTTCCGAAAACAGCGCATAGCCAAGCCCCACAGCCAGCAGCATCGAGACATAGTCGAAGGGCGCCACGACCGAGGCCGGGGCGAATCGATAGGCGGACGTCAGCAGCCCCTGCCCGATGCCGCCCATCAGCCCCGCGCCGATCAGCAGCGCCGCCGCGCGCCCGTCCGGCAACACCCATCCGAAGGGGATGGTGAAGAGCGAGAACACCGTCGAGGTAACGGTGAACCAGAAGACAACCGTCGCCGCCCGCTCGGTAGCCGCCATCTTGCGCAGGAAGATCTGTGCCAGTGCCGCGAAGGTCGCCGACATCAGCGCCAGCACCGCCCCCAGCGCCTGCGCCGCCCCCGGCGCGCCGGCCGAGACCGCCGTCAGGCGCGGGGCGAGCACGATCATCACCCCGGCCATCCCCAGCGCCACGGCGGTGATGCGAAAGGCATGGACCTGTTCGCCAAGGAACATCGCCGCGAAGACCACGGTCAGGATCGGCGCCGCATAGCCCAGCGCCGTGACCTCGGGCAGCGGCAGCAGTTGCAGCGCGGCAAAGCCCAGCCCCATGGCGCTGGTGCCGATCACCCCGCGCCAGACGTGGCTCATCGGGTTGCGCGTGGTCAGCCCCACCCGCAGCTCGCGCCGCCAGGCCAGCCAGGCAAGGATCACCGGAAAGGCGAAGAAGGAGCGGAAGAACACCACCTCGCCGGCGGGCACGCTCCCGGCGGTGGACTTGATGAGCACCTGCATCAGCACGAAGGCGGTGACGGCGCCGAGCTTGAGCAGGATGCCGATGCCGGGCTGCATCGCGGGCGCCGGGGCGGGCGCCGCTCCGGTCGCCGAGGCCCGCGCGCCGCCGGACGCGCCGCTCACGGCGCGCCGTCCAGCGCCCGCACCCGGGCCACGAAATCGTCGCCCCGGGCCTCGAAGTCGGGATACTGGTCGAAACTCGCCGCCGCGGGGGCGAGGAGCACCGTCTCGCCGGGTTCGGCCTCGGCGGCGGCGCGGGCGACGGCCCGCTCCATCGTCTCGCAGATCTCGTGCGGCATGTCGCCGATCTGCAGCGCGAAGTCGCGGGCCGAATGGCCGATCAGATAGGCCTTCACCACCCGCCCGAGGTGGGGCGCCAGCGCGCCGATCCCCCCCTCCTTGCCGAGCCCGCCGGCAATCCAGCGGATCCTGTCGAAGGCCTGCAGGGCGGCGGCGGCGCTGTCGACATTCGTCGCCTTCGAATCGTTGACGAAGCGCACCCCGCCGCGCTCGGTCACCAGCTGCGAGCGGTGCGGAAGGCCGGCAAAGCTGGCCAGCGCCGCCTCGATCTGGCGCGGTCCCATCCCCAGCGCCCGGCAGGCGGCATAGGCGGCGCAGGCGTTCTGGTGGTTGTGCCGCCCCGGCAGGCCCTTCATCGGGCGCAAGTCGATCGAGGCCACCTGCCGGCCCTTGCGGTATTCGGACAGGAACCCCTTGCGGGCAAAGACCTGCCAGCCGGGACCGGCGAGTTTCCGCTCCGCCGAGACGCGGATCACCCGGTCGTCGCCCGGCCCTTCCGACATCTGGTCGGCAAGGAAGCGGCCCTCGATCTCGTCGACGCCGATCACCGCCCGGTCGGGCCCGCCCTCGGCAAAGAGCCGGCGCTTGGCGGCGAAATAGCCCCCCCGCCCGCCGTGCCGGTCGAGGTGGTCGGGCGAGAGATTGGTGAAGACGGCGATGTCGGGGGTGAGGGCGCGGGCAAGCTCGGTCTGGTAGGAGCTGAGTTCGAGCACCACCACCTCGCCGTCGCGGGCCGGGTCTATGTCGAGCACGCCGCGGCCGATGTTGCCGGCAAGCTGGGCCGGGCGGCCGGCCTCCGACAGGATGTGGTGGATCAGCGCCGAGGTGGTCGACTTGCCGTTCGAGCCGGTCACCGCCACCACCTTCGGCCGGGTCTCGAAATCGTCCCATCCGGCGCTGGCAAAGGCGCGGAAGAACAGGCCGATGTCGTTGTCGACCGGCACCCCCGCCTCGTAGGCCCGGGCGATGTGGCGGTTCGGCTCCGGGTAGAGGTGCGGGATGCCCGGGCTGGTGACCAGCAGTGCCAGCCCCTCGAAGGCATCGGCGCGCGAAAGATCGTGCAGCGAAAGCCCCTCGGCCTCGGCCCGCGCCCGGGCCTCGGCGCCGTCGTCCCAGCACAGCACGTCGGCCCCGCCCGCCGAGAGGGCGCGGGCGGCGGCAAGGCCCGAACGGCCGAGGCCGAGCACGGCCACGCGCTGGTTTTCATATCCGCGAACGGGAATCATGGCGGGCTCCTGTCTCTCGT
>RFKM01000336.1 GCA_003694465.1 Alphaproteobacteria bacterium | reverse complement strand
TGTTGTCGAGGTCAAAGACCCAGGTGGTGACGTGGGAAAAGCGTTCGCGCGGCATGGGCGCAGACTAGGTGAGGCGGCGCAGATTGGCCAGCGGCCGGTCGGGACGACGCCTCGGGCGCATGTTGGGCGCTGCATGGGCAAGGGCCGTAGCCCGCCGGCGGACATGACAGGGAGCAACCGGCGCGTGCCGAATCGGGGCAGGGGCGTTCCGCGCAGGGCAACAGTGCTTTGCGGGTTGATCCAGACCGGGCGCCGGGTGCGCGTTTCTCGGAACCCACGCGAATCTGGATTCGTGGATTCCGTGCGCGTTGCGCGCCCAGATGCCTGTGACCCATTGCTACGCGGATCCACATTCCCGGATTCTTTGCTTCCGGCCCGACCCCATGCAGGTGCCGCACTTCCTTTGGGAGCCGCTTCCGGATGGGACTGCGCCCTGCAACCACGCGAATCTAGATTCCTGGATTCCGTGTGCGCCGTGCGCCCATTTCCTGTGACCCTTCACTGTTGCCGGGTTGGCACGACAGCGGTTCTCCTGACCTCGAGAATCAGGAGTCCCGGATTCGAGGCAGGCCGGGGGCCGGTTCGGGCACTCTCCCAGTGCCATCGGCCCGTCGCTCAGCCGCCTCTGCCTCGCGGGGGACGAATTCGGGTCACCGAGCGCAAGAAGCCCGTCGCCCGTGCAGGCACGGTGCCTGTTGGCGCCGCTCACCCTAAACCGGGGGATTTCACGCGATAACCGCCTCGCCCTGCCGCATCTTCCTTGTTTGCGCTCCGGCAACGCCGCGCGAAAAAGTATCCGCTCGGGCCAGGCAGCCCGGGAGCGAACCCAAAAATACCGTGACGGCACATTGTCTTCCAGCGCTTGAATACGAGGCATGCGCGTGCATATTGGATACAATTGCATACGAAGCGCCGGGGAGGGGATCTTGGCAATCGAAAAGGGCGGGCCGAAGGATGCCTACGGGCTCATCCTCGAGGCCATCGACGCCGGGCTCTACAAGCCGGGCGACCGGATGGTGGAGAGCGAACTGGCCGAGCGGCTTGGCGTTTCGCGCACGCCGATTCGCGAGGCGCTGCAACGGCTCGAGATGCAGCGGCTGCTGATCCGAGAGGGCCGCTCGCTGATTGTCGCCTCGCTCGATCACAACCAGCTGGCCGAGCTCTACGTCGTGCGCGCCGAACTCGAGGCCCTGGCCGGGCGGCTGGCCGCCCAGCATGCCGCGCCGGAAGAGGTGCGGGTGCTGCGCGAGATGGTCGAGGCCGATCGCGCGTTGCTGAACGACCCATCGGCCCTCGCGCGCGCCAACCGGCGCTTTCACAAGCAGATCCACCTAGCCAGCCACAACCGCTACCTCGTCGAGCAGCTCGACCTCGTGCACCGGACGATGGCGCTTCTGGCAACCACCTCGCTGGCGGTCGAGGGGCGGTCCAAAACCGCCATTGACGAGCATGACGCCATCGTCACGGCGATCGAGGCGCGCGACGGGGAAGCCGCTGCCCGGGCCTTGCGCGCCCATATCAGCTCGGCTTTCGAAACACGCCTCAGGCTCGATTCGGCCCATCGGGACGACGGCCGCTAGACGACCAGACCGGCTCGTCGGCGTGCAGGTGGCCGTGGCGGGTCTTGTCCCAGTAGAAGGGGTTGGTGATCAGCTCGAGGCTGGCCTTGAGGGCGGCGAGGGTGGCCAGCGGCCAGTAGAAATGCAGCGTCACCGTCCAGGGGGCCAGGAAGCGGTGCCCCTGTCCGCTCATCCAGACCGCCAGAACCCCGGTGCCGATGGTGATGGCCTCGGAGGCGATGAAGCTCAGCACGATCGCGGTCAGCAGCGCCGGGTGCATGGCCGAGAGAAACGGATGCGGCAGGCCCAGCGGCAGCGCCCAGAACGACCACAGGAGCGGCGCCAGCAGGAACTGGCTGAGGGTGGTGCCGAAGAGAAACTGCACGCCGAGGAACTTGCGCAGGCCGAGCTCGCGCAGGAGCCTTCCCGGCGCGCGCATGTGCACGGCCCAGGTCATCGCATAGCCCTTGATCCAGCGCGAGCGCTGCTTGACCCAGGGCACCGCCCGGCAATTGGCTTCTTCCCGCGTCACCGTGTCGATCAGCTCGGTGCGGTAGCCGTGGCGGGCAAGGCGGATGCCGAGGTCGGCGTCTTCGGTGACGTTGTGGGCATCCCAGCCGCCAAGGGCTTCGAGGGCGGTGCGGCGGAAAAAGAGCGTCGTTCCGCCCAGTGGCACGGCAAAGCCCATCCGCGCGAAGCCCGGCAGCACCACCCGGAACCACGCCGCGTATTCGATCGTGAACATCCGCGAAAGCCAGTTTTCGCGCGGGTTGTAGAAATCGAGCACCCCTTGCAGGCAGGCCACTTCCGGCCCCCGTTCGGCGAAGCGGCGCACGACCTTGTGGATCTGCCCCGGCTCGGGGGCGTCTTCGGCGTCATAGACCCCGATGATCGAGCCGCGCAGGAAATCGAGGGCGAAATTGAGCGCCCGCGGCTTGGTGCGCACCGTGCCCGAGGGCACGACGATCTGGCGCATCCACAGGGGCAGGCGGGTCTTGGCGAGGGTGGCGCGGGTCACCGCGTCGTCTTCCTCGACGACAAGGCAGATGTCGAGAAGCTCCTTCGGGTAGTCGAGCGCGGCGAGGCGCTTGACCAGCCGGTCGGCGATCTCGCGCTCGCGAAACAGCGGCACCATGATCGAAACGGTCGGCAGGCGCAGGAACTGGCTCCTGCCGGCGGACGGGCCGTCCGCCGCCCGCCTCATGCGCCGAAAGGCGTGGATCAGGGCACTGAGTTTCAAACCTGAGCCAATGACAAGGGTGAGAATGGCCCAGCCGGCGAGGGCGAAGAAGACCAGTTTCGGAACAGCCAGCGCCATTGCGCAGAGGGCGAGGGCGGCGGCGAAGGTCAGGCGCCGGGCCCGGCGGGCGTTCCAGACCCGGCAGCTCTCGTCGGTGGCGACGCGGGTTTCGGCCCGGGCGGTGAGCTGGCGCCGGCGGGCGGCGACGAGCGCCTTCTGAATCTCGCCTTCAGGGGCGACGGCGAGCATCACCGGGCCGAGATGGGTCGAAAGGAACGGCTCGAGGCGCTCGAACTCGTCGGGGCGCGAGAAGATCACC
>RFKM01000042.1 GCA_003694465.1 Alphaproteobacteria bacterium | reverse complement strand
GCTTACCGCATCCGTTCCACCGCGATCGCCGTCGCCTCGCCGCCACCGAGGCAGATCGCCGCCATGCCGCGCGAAAAATCGTGCGTTTCCAGCGCGTTGAGCAGGGTCACGATGATCCGCGCCCCGGAGGCGCCGATCGGGTGCCCGAGCGCGCAGGCGCCGCCGTGGACGTTGACCTTGTCGGCGGGCAGGTCGAGCGTGTGCATCGCCGCCATCGGCACCACCGCGAAGGCCTCGTTGATCTCGAACAGGTCGATCTCGGAGAGCGCCCAGCCGGTCTGTTCCGAAAGCCGCCGCATCGCCCCGATCGGGGCGGTCGGAAAGTCCTGCGGGGCATGGGCAAAGCCGGTGTGCCCGACGATCCGCGCCAGCGGCGTCAGCCCCTGCCGCTCGGCCTCCGAGGCCCGCATCAGGACGAGCGCCGCCGCGCCGTCGGAAATCGACGAGGAATTGGCCGCGGTGACCGTGCCGCCTTCGCGGAAGGCAGGCCGGAGCTGTGGGATCTTGTCGATCCGCGCCTGCCCGGGCTGTTCGTCGGTGTCGTAAATGGTCTCGCCCTTGCGGCCGTTCACGCTGACCGGCGCGATCTCGCGCGCGAAGGTGCCATCGGCGATGGCCGCCTGCGCGCGGGTGAGCGAGCGGATGGCATAGGCGTCCTGCGCCTCGCGGCTGAAACCGTAGGCCTCGGCGCAATCTTCGGCATAGGTTCCCATCAACCGCCCGGGTTCATAGGCATCTTCCAGCCCGTCGAAAAACATGTGATCGACCAGCCGGGCATGCCCCATCCTGAGCCCGCGGCGCGCGCCGGTATCGAGATAGGGCGCGTTCGACATGCTCTCCATGCCGCCCGCCACCATCACCCGGGCCGAACCGGCGGCAATGGTGTCATGGGCGAGCATCGTCGCCTTCATCGCCGAGCCGCACATCTTGTTGACGGTGACCGCGCCGGTGGCATCGGGCAGACCGGCGCCGAGCGAGGCCTGCCGCGCCGGGGCCTGGCCGAGGCCGGCGGGCAGCACGCAGCCCATCACCGTTTCGGAAACGGTTTCGGGGTCAACGCCCGACCGGGCGACGGCGGCGGCAATCGCCGTGGCGCCGAGTTGGGGCGCGGTGAGCGCGGAGAAGGCGCCCAGAAGCCCGCCCATCGGGGTGCGGGCGGCGCCGACGATGACGATCGGATCGGTGCTCTGGCTCATCTTCGCCTCCTATTGCGCGGCCATGCGCAGGGCGCCGTCGAGACGGATCACCTCGCCGTTCAGCATCTGGTTCTCGAAGATGTGGCCGACGAGGGCGGCAAATTCCCGCGGCTCGCCCAGCCGGTGCGGAAAGGGCACCGTGGCGGCGAGCGCATCCTGCACCTCTTGCGGCATGTTCAGCAGCATCGGCGTGGCGAAGATCCCCGGCGCGATGGCCATGACCCGGATGCCGTGGCGGGCAAGCTCGCGCGCCGCCGGAAGAGTGAGCGAGACGATGCCGCCCTTCGAGGCCGAATAGGCGGCCTGGCCGATCTGCCCGTCGAAAGCGGCCACCGAGGCGGTGTTGACGATCACCCCGCGCTCGCCCCGCGCGTCGGGCTCCTGCCCGGCCATGGCGGTTGCGGCAAGGCGCAGCATGTTGAAGGTGCCGACGAGATTGACGTTGATCACCTGCGAGAACAGCTCGAGCTCATGGGCGCCTTCGCGCCCGACGATGCGCTTGCCGGCGGCGATGCCGGCGCAGTTCACCAGCGCGTCGAGCCGGCCGAACCGCGAAACGGCGGTATCCACGGCGGCCTGCGCCTCGGCCGCATCGGTGACGTCGGTGGCCACGAAAACCGCCCGCGCGCCAAGCTCTTCGGCCGCCGCCGCGCCGGCCTCGGCGTTGCGGTCGGCCATGACGACATTGCCCCCTTCGGCAATGACATGGGCCGCGACGGCGGCGCCAAGGCCGGAGCCGGCGCCGGTTACGAGAAATGTCCTGTTTTCAAGCGACATGGGTTTCCTCCCTGCGGATCGCGGCCAGACTAGCGGGCGGGCAGGGTCGCAAACAATGACACGGCCGCCATTTGTGTCTGGAAGATTTTGCCATATACCGGGGCCATGGAACGCTACATCATCGCCCCCACCTTCGTGCATGACGCCATGGAGCAGTTGCCGCGCCACGGTGTCAGCCCCCATGACGTTCTGGCACGGGCCGGACTGCCCGATCCGGTCGAGGCGCCGATCACCTCGGAGATGTTCGGCCGGCTCTGGCAAAGCATTTCCGAGGCGCTCGACGACGAGTTTTTCGGCATGGGCGACCGGCCGATGCGCCTCGGGGCCTTCGAGCACCTCTGCCATGCCGTTCTGCAGGCCCGCACCCTCGAACAGGCGATGCAGCGCACCATCGGCTTTCTGCGCTGTGTGCTCGACAATCCCCACGGCGAATTGCGTGTTCAGGATGGCGAGGCGCGCATCGTCCTGCATGACCCGTCGGGACCGCGCTCGGCCTTTGCCTACCGGACCTACTGGCTCTATCTGCTCGGAGTCGGAAGCTGGCTGGTCGAGCGGCAGATCCCGCTGCGCCGCTTTACCTTCGCCTGTCCGGCGCCCCGGCACCTCGAGGCCTATGGCCATGTCTTTGGCGCTCCGGCCGAATATGACGCCCAACGCACCGAGCTGATCTTCAACGCCACCTACCTGAAATGGCCGGTGGTGCGCTCGGGAAAGCACATTGCCGCCTTCCTGCGCAACGCGCCGGGAAACCTCGTCGTGCGGTATCGGCAGGAAGAAGGGCTGGGCAAGAAGATCCGCGCCCGCCTCGAGGAGATCCCGCCGGTGGATTGGCCACGGATCGAGGATCTTGCCGCCGAGCTGCGGATGTCGTCGGCGAAGCTGCGCCGGCGGCTGGCGGCGGAGGGGCGCAGCATCGGCGAGATCAAGGACGAGATCCGCCAGCGCCGGGCCCGGGTGCTGCTCGCCGACCCGACTCTTACCGTGGCCGACGTGGCCTCGGCCCTCGGCTACAGCGAGCCCAGCGCCTTCCATCGCGCGCACCGGAAATGGACGGGGCGCACCCCTCGCGGATAGGGCGGGCACACGCCTGCATCCCGTGGTTTCGAAGCGCCCCCGGCCGAATGTCAGAGCGCGTGCACCAGCCGAAGCGCGTCGTGGATCGCGGCATGGGTGTTGCGCGAAGAAACCGCATCGCCAATGCGAAAGAGCTGGAAAGCCCCCTCGGGGTTGCGCACCACCGTCTGGGGCTGCCCGTCGATCAGCGCCCCGTAGTCGACGGCGCCGCCATTGCGGCTGGCGGGTTTCAGCGCGAAATAGAGATCGTCGAGCGGCCGGGTGCCGTAGTTCACGACAACCTGATCGTAGTCGGCTTCGGTGACAAG
>RFKM01000335.1 GCA_003694465.1 Alphaproteobacteria bacterium | reverse complement strand
GGCCTGCAGATCGTTGATCACCAGCGCCCGTTCGGCGCGGGCGGCGCGGGCGAGGGTTTCGGTGTCGATCGTCCAGCCGAGATTGGTCAGCGAGGCCACCCCGTCATGCACAAGCCCGGCCACGGCGATGCAGGCGCCGGCGCAATCGGGGTTGCCCTCTTCCTCGAGATAGGCGCCGAGCACCGCCTCCAGCCCCGAAAACTCGGCATTGCGGTAGCGCCGGACGGTGTCGGGCAGAAGCGCCGTGCCGCGGGCGAGGGCGACGCGGGTATTGGTGCCGCCGATGTCGGCCAGCAGCGAAAAGGTGTCGGGGGGCGCGACGGGGGGCATGGTCAGCTCCGGGCAAGGGCGGTTGCGAGGGCGTGATAGGAGGCCTTCGGGCGCCGTTCAAGGCTTTCGAAATCGACATGCACGAGGCCGAAGCGCTTTTCGAAGCCCAGCGCCCATTCGAAATTGTCCATCAGCGACCAGACGAAATAGCCCTTCACCGGCACCCCGGCCGCGATCGCCCGGCGCACCGCGGCGAGATGGGCGTCGATATAGGCGATGCGGTCGTCGTCCTGCACCGCGCCTTCGGGGCCGGGCCGGTCGGGGGCGGCCATGCCGTTTTCGGTCACGTAGATCGGCAGATCTCCGGTGAAGTCGCGCGCCACGCGGACGAGGAATTTTTCCAGCCCCTCGGGGAAGATCTCCCAGCCCATCTCGGTTTTCGGCAGCGGGCCGGGCACTTCTTCGAGCGCCGGCCAGGGGCCGGGGGCGGGGCCGATGAGCTTGCGGGTGTAGTAGTTGAGCCCGCACCAGTCGACCGGCGCGGCGATGGTGGCGAAATCCTCCTCCCAGCCCTTCGGCAGCCACGGGGCAAGCCCCTCGAGCGCCGGTTCGGGATAGCTGCCGCGGAACATCCCGGAAAGGAAGAAGCGGTTGTAGATCGCGTCATAGGTGGTGGCGGCGCGGCGCGCCTCGGGGCTGTCGTCGGCGGGCTGGGCATATTCGAGGTTGCAGACCGCCCCGAGGTTGCCCATGCCGAGGGCGCGCATCGCGCCGATGGCGGTGCCGTGGGCAAGCAGGACGTGGTGCATGGCCCGGGCGGCGGCGCGAATGTCGCGCAGGCCGGGGGCGTGCTGGCCGAGGAAATGGCTCAGCCACGACACGCACCACGGCTCGTTGATCGTTGCCGCCGACCAGACCCGGTCGCCGATGCGGCCCATGATCACCTCGGCAAAATCGCCGAACCAGCGGGCGATGTCGCGGTTCTGCCAGCCGCCGAGGTCGGCAAGGGCCGAGGGCAGTTCCCAGTGATAGAGGGTGGCGGCCGGTTTCAGCCCGCGCTCGAGCATCCCGTCAACGAGGCGGTCGTAATAGTCGAGCCCCTCGGGGTTGGGTCGCCCGCGCCCCTCGGGCAGCACCCGCGCCCATGAGGTCGAAAAGCGGTAGACGTCGAAGCCGGCGGCCTCGATCAGGTCGAGATCCTCGGGCCAGCGGTGGTAGCTGTCGCAGCCGACGGCGCCGTTTTCGGCCCGCGCCACGTTGCCGGGCGTGGCGGCGAAACTGTCCCAGTGGGTCGGCCCGGCGCCGCCGAAGGCATGGCCCTCGATCTGGTAGGCCGAGGTGGCGGTGCCGAAGAGGAAATCGGCCGGGAAATCGGCGCGGGTGAAGGAAAGGGTCATGTCGCCTCGTCGTGTTGAATGGATTTCGGCGCCGGGCCGGTGGACTGGCCGAGGATGAATTCGGCCTCGAGCATCACGTGCACGGGGCCCTCGGCGCGGTTCTCGATCTGGTCGAGCAGGATCGTCGCCGCCTGCCGGCCAGCCTCGCGCACCGAGGAGCGCGTGGCGGTAAAGACCGGCACCTCGGCGCGGTTCTGCAGGTAGCCCAGATCGTCGTCATGGGTGATGACCGAAACGTCGCGCCCCATCTTCAGCCCCGCTTCCTCGATCGCCCGGCGAATGCCGATGGCCACGATGATCGACGAGGCAAGGAAGGCGGTGGGCGCATCGGGGCGGGCGAGCAGGGCGCGGGCGGTGTCGTGGCCATAGCCCTCGGTCATCTCGTCGCTGAAGATCAGGCCGGGGTCGGGCTCGAGCCCGCGCGCGCGCAGCGCCGCCTCGAAACCGGCGCGCCGGCGGAGGGCGAAATCCAGGCTTTCAAGGCCGTTGACGAGGGCGATTCGCCGGTGGCCGAGATCGAGCAGCAGTTCGGTGGCGCGCCGGAAGGCGCGGGTGTTGTTCATGTCGACCCAGGAATAATCGTCGAGCGCGTCGGTGGCGCGGCCATGCACCACGAAGGGCAGGCCGATCTCGGTGAGCAGGTGGATGCGCTTGTCGCCGGCGGCGGGGGCATGAACGATCAACCCGTCGACCGAGCCCTTGGTCTTCAGTTCGTGGTAGGCCTCGGCCTGCTTCTCGTCGGGCACCAGAGAGAGCACCATGTCATAGCCACGGGCGGCATAGACCTCGCCGGCGCCGGCGATGAAATCGGAAAACACCGGGTTGACCATCTCGTGCCGGACGGTGAGCGGAATCACGTGGCCGATCGCCATCGCCCGCCCGGTGGCAAGGCTGCGGGCGCGCACGTTCGCCCGGTAGCCGTGGGCGCGGGCGGCCTCCAGCACGCGCCGGCGCGTGGCCTCGGACACCTCCGGATAACCGTTCAGCGCGCGGCTGACGGTGGTCTGCGAGAGCTGCAGCAGTTCCGACAGTTCCCTGAGCTTCATCGGCGGGGGGTCTCCTTGGCAAACGGCGGCGAAAGGCCCAAACCGGTTTGAACAATCTACAAGAGATGAAGATTTTCGCAACGTCCAAACTGCGCGATCATATTCGGAAATCCGAATAAGCGCGCGGCCGATCAGGACTTTTCCGGTGGAAATGATTGACAGGGGCGGCCCGTTCCGGCACCCTTGCGGCGTCCAAAGCGGTTTGAGCGGATGAGTCGCGTGCTCCCGTCAGGCCAAAGGATTGTTGCGCGCCAGTTCCGGCGCAGATCTGGGAGGATACAGACAACATGAAACAGACCCTTTTCACCGGCGTCGCGGTGCTGGCGCTTTCGACGGGCTTCGCCGCCGCCGACCAGCTGACGGTCTTCGGTCCCTGGCTTGGCCCCGACCAGGAAAGCGTCGAGGCGGTTCTGAAGGTGTTTGCCGACAAGACCGGCCATGACGTGCGCTATGTCGGCTCGGACAGCTTCGAGCAGCAGATCGTCGTCGATCTCGAGGCCGGTTCGGCCGCCAACATCGCCGCCTTCCCGCAGCCGGGCCTCGCGGCCGACATGGCTGCCCGCGGCTTCCTCACCCCGCTGGGGCAGGAGACCGCCGACTGGGTGGCCGAGAACTACGCCGCCGGCCCGTCGTGGGTCGATCTCGGCACCTATGCCGGACCCGATGGCACCAAGGCCTTCTACGGCTTCCCGTTCAAGAACGACGTGAAGTCGCTGGTCTGGTACGTGCCGGAAAACTTCGAGGATGCCGGCTACGAAGTGCCGAAGACGATGGAAGAGCTCAAGGCGCTGACCGAGCAGATCGTCGCCGACGGCGGCACCCCGTGGTGCATCGGCCTCGGCTCCGGCGCGGCCACCGGCTGGCCGGCGACCGACTGGGTCGAAGACCTCCTGCTGCGCACCCAGCCGCCGGAAGTCTATGACGCCTGGGTGAAGAACGAGATCCCCTTCGATGATCCGCGCATTGTTGCCGCGATCGACGAATTCGGCTGGTTCGCCAAGAACGACGCCTTCGTTGCCGGCGGCGCCGGGGCGGTGGCCTCGACCGACTTCCGCGACAGCCCGAAGGGCCTGTTCTCCTCGCCGCCGCAGTGCTACATGCACCGCCAGGCCTCGTTCATCCCGGCCTTCTTCCCGGAAGGCACCAAGGTGGGTGAGGATGTCGATTTCTTCTACTTCCCGGCCTATGCCGACAAGGACCTCGGCACCCCGGTGCTGGGCGCCGGCACGACCTGGACGATCACCAACGACAGCCCGGTGGCCCACGAGTTCATCGACTTCCTGAAAACCCCGGAAGCGCATGAAACCTGGATGGCGCGCAAGGGCTTCCTGACCCCGTTCAAGGGCGTGGACACCTCGAAGTTCTCCGACCCGACGCTGAAGAAGATGAACGACATTCTTCTGAACGCGACCACCTTCCGCTTCGACGGTTCCGACCTGATGCCGGGCGCCGTGGGCGCGGGCAGCTTCTGGACCGGCATGGTCGACTATGTCGGCGGCAAGAGCGCCGACGAGGTGGCCAAGGAGGTCCAGGCCAGCTGGGACGCGATCAAGTGATCGGCTGACGCCGCAAAATCGGGGGGTCCGGTGCGCCGGGCTCCCCCTTTCTTTCACCGAAGCGGGCGTGCCCCCGGCACCGGCAGGCATCTCGGCTTCGGAAAGGCGCGGGAGGAGGAGCCATGCATCCGGCAGTGCAGGGGTTGATCGTCGTCACGATCGTGGTGAGCGGCGCACTCGGCTACTACTATTTCTCGAACCTGTTTCTCGACCGTTTCATCTTTCCGCGCCGCGACTTCGATGCCGAGGACGGGCGTCGGCGGGCGCGCCTCGGGCTGGCGCTGCTGGTCGCGGCGCCGGTGCTGGGCTATTTCGTGCTGTCGGTGGTGGTGCCGTGGATGGGCGTCGGGCTGCGCTTTTTCCAGGCCGGGGTGGCCGACCTCGGCATGATCGGCGCAAGCCCGTCGCTGGCAGCCTTCTGGGCCGGGGTGGCGAGCTTTCTGACCGGGCTGATGCTGATGGCGGTGGCGCTGGCGCTGGCGGTGGTGGGCTATGCGGCCTTCGTGCTCGCCTTCATCCTGCTGGTGGCCTTCGGGCGGATCGTGCTTTCGGCGGTGTTGGCGCGCGGCCGGGGGGCGGTGTGGCTGCTGTTCGGCGGGCTCGGGCTGGCGCTGCTGGCGCGGATGGTGGCCAGTTTCGGCGCCCATTGGGGGGTGCTGACGCTCATCACCGTCGTCGGGCTTGCCGTGGCGCTGTGGGAAGTGGCGCGGTCCCTGCGCGCCCAGGGCCAGCTGCTGCCGGCCGCCAGCGTCGGCGACAATGTCAACAATGCCGCGGCGCTGCGGCCGTGGTTCTTCCTGTTTCCGGCGCTGTTCGCCCTCGGGCTCTACCTTGCCTATCCGGTTTACGAGACGCTGCGCCTGAGCCTGACCGAGCGGGTCTTCCTGTCTGACGGGCCGGTGGCCTTTGTCTATGAATGGGCGGGGCTGGCGAATTACCGGCAGATGCTGGCCGAGCCGAAATTCTGGGAGGCGATGCGCAACAACTTCTTCTGGCTGCTGGTGGTGCCGGCGGCCTCGACGGCGCTGGGCCTGCTGGTCGCGCAGCTGACCGACCGGCTTTCCTGGGGCAACATCGTCAAGTCGCTGATCTTCATGCCGATGGCGATCAGCTTCGTCGGCGCCTCGGTGATCTGGAAGCTGGTTTATGACTTCCGCCCCGAGGGCACCGAGCAGATCGGCATCCTGAACGCCGTGGTGGCGGCGCTGGGGGGGCATCCGCAAACCTGGCTGACGCTGATCCCGTGGAACAACTTCTTCCTGATGGTCGTCCTGATCTGGATTCAGACCGGCTTTGCCATGGTCATTCTCTCCGCCGCCCTGCGCGGCATCCCGGAAGAGACCATCGAGGCGGCGATCGTCGACGGGGCCAACCCGTTCCAGATCTTCTTCCGCATCAAGGTGCCGCAGATCTCGGGCACGATCCTCGTGGTCTGGACGACGATCACGCTGACGGTGCTGAAGATCTTCGACATCGTCTTTGCCATGACCAACGGGCAATGGGAAACGCAGGTTCTGGCCAACTACATGTATGACAAGCTGTTCCGCGCCTCCGACTGGGGGGTGGGCTCGGCCTCGGCGATCGTCATCATGCTGCTGGTCACGCCGATCCTGATCTGGAACGTGCGCAACGCGCGCCGCGAGATGCGCTGAGGAGGGCGGAAGATGGACAATATCGCCGGCAACCGGACGCGGCTTTCCTGGGCGGTGAACATTTCCGTCCTGGCCCTTGTGGTGCTCTGGGTGGTGCCGACGCTGGGGCTTTTCGTCAGTTCCTTCCGCACCGCCGACCAGATCGCCACCTCGGGCTGGTGGAAGGCGCTGCTGCCCTCGGAGCAGAACCTCGTTCTGCGCACCGCCGACCCGGACGAGGCGCGGGTGCTGCGCGATGGGGTCTACGTGGTCGAGGGCAACCTCTTTGCCGACACCGCCCCGGCGACGATCAGCTCCTGGGGCGTCTCCTCGCGCGCCGTCGATGCCTATGCCCCCGGCGAGACGGCCACCCTGCGCGACGGGGCGACGATCACCGTCGCGGCCAATGGCGACTACCTGTGGCAGGGCGATGCCGAGCAGATTTCCGGGCGCGGCCAGAGGGTTTTCGCCACCGCCACGATGCCGCCGGTCTTTACCCTCGACAATTACCGCAAGGTGCTGTTTTCCGGCGATTCCACCGACTCGATGGCCAAGGCCTTCTTCAACACCCTGACGGTGACGATCCCGGCGACGATCATCCCCATCGCCTTTGCCGCCTTCGCCGCCTATGCGCTGGCGTGGATGGACTTTCCCGGCCGCGGGCTGCTGATCGCCTTCGTGGTGGCGCTGCTGGTCGTGCCGCTGCAACTGGCGCTCATTCCGCTTCTGAAGCTGCACCTCGATATCGGCATCGGCAAGGGCTACCTCGGCACATGGGCGGCGCATACGGGCTTCGGCCTGCCGCTGGCGATCTATCTCTTGCGCAACTACATGGTCGGCCTTCCGCGCGACATCATCGAGAACGCCCGCGTCGACGGGGCGACCGACTTCCAGATCTTCACCCGGATCATCCTGCCGCTGAGCTTCCCGGCGCTGGCGAGCTTTGCCATCTTCCAGTTCCTGTGGGTCTGGAACGACCTGCTCGTGGCCAAGGTGTTCCTGATCGACGCCACCGGCGAGACCACGGTGATGACGAACCAGATCGTCGAGCTTCTGGGCACGCGGGGCGGCAACTGGGAAATTCTCGCCACGGCGGCCTTCGTCTCGATCGCGGTGCCGCTGGTGGTGTTCTTCACCATGCAACGTTATCTCGTGCGCGGCCTTCTGGCCGGCTCGGTCAAGTGAGGCAGACATGACGGCACAGGACGGCGCCCGCGCGCGCACCCATCTGGTGAAGGATCCCGACTGGTGGCGGGGGGCGGTGATCTACCAGATCTACCCGCGCTCGTTCCAGGATTCGAACGGCGACGGCATCGGCGACTTGCGCGGCATCGTCCGGCGCCTGCCGCATGTCGCCTCCCTCGGGGCCGATGCGGTCTGGATCAGCCCGTTCTTCACCTCGCCGATGAAGGATTTCGGCTATGACGTGTCGGACTACTGCGACGTCGACCCGATGTTCGGCACGCTGGCCGATTTCGACGCGGTGATCGAGACGGCCCACGGGCTGGGGCTGAAGGTGATGATCGACCTCGTGCTCAGCCACACCTCCGACCGGCACCCGTGGTTCGTCGAGAGCCGGGCGAGCCGCGACAATGCGCGGGCGAACTGGTATGTCTGGGCCGATCCGAAGCCCGACGGCACGCCGCCGAACAACTGGCTGTCGATCTTCGGCGGGCCGGCATGGCAATGGGACGGCCGGCGGATGCAGTATTACCTGCACAATTTCCTGCGCGAACAGCCCGACCTGAACTTTCACGAACCCGAGGTGCAGGCGGCGCTGCTCGAGGTGGCGCGCTTCTGGCTCGAGCGGGGGGTCGATGGCTTCCGCCTCGACACGATCAATTTCTACTTCTGCGACAAGGAGTTGCGCGACAATCCTGCACTGCCTCCCGAAGAGCGCAATTCGACCATCGCGCCGGCGGTGAACCCCTACAACTGGCAACAGCACATCCATGACAAGAACCGCCCGGAAAACATTGAATTCCTGAAGAAACTTCGCGCGGTGATGGACGAGTACACCGCCGCTGCCGTGGGCGAGGTGGGCGATGCCCAGCGCGGGCTCGAGATCCTCGGGGAATATACCGCCGGCGATGACCGGATGCAGATGTGCTATGCCTTCGAGCTGCTCTCGGGCACGCGGCCGAGCGCGGCGCGGGTGGCCGAGGTGATGGCGCATTTCGCCGCCGTCGCCCCCGATGGCTGGGCGACATGGGCCTATTCCAACCACGACGTGGTGCGCCATGTCACCCGCTGGAACCTCTCGGCCCCGGCCCAGCGCGCCTTCACGACGCTCTTGATGTGCCTGCGCGGGTCGGCCTGCATCTACCAGGGCGAGGAGCTGGGCCTGCCCGAGGCCGATGTCGCCTTCGAAGACCTGAAAGACCCCTACGGGATCGAGTTCTGGCCCGAGTTCAAGGGGCGCGACGGCTGCCGCACCCCGATGGTCTGGGACCCCGAGGCGCTGAACGGGGGCTTTTCCGAGGCGGCGCGGCCGTGGCTGCCGGTGCCGGCCGAGCATCTACCCCATGCCGTCGCGGCCGAGGAGGCCGACCCGGCGGCGCTTGTGCACCATTACCGCCGGGCGATCGCCTTCCGTCATGCGCATCCGGCGCTGATGAAGGGAAGTCTGGAGAACCTGCGCGCCGAGGGCGAGGTTCTGATCTTCACCCGGCGTCTTGGCGAAGAGGAAATCTTCTTCGCGCTCAACATGAGCGACGCCCCGGCCACCATCGCCCCGCCCGAGGGCGACTGGACGCCGATCGGCGAAGAACTGAACAGCGCCCATCCGGGCGTCGACGGAAACCTGCATCTGGCGCATTGGCAGCCGTGCATCCTGCTGCGCCGCCCGGGCGGCAGCGGCGAGTGAGGGGAGGGCGAGATGGCTGATCTGAAACTGACCGATGTCGGCAAGACCTATGGCGGCACGGTGGAGGTGCTCAAGGGCATCAACATGGACATTCGCACCGGCGAGCTGATCGTCTTCGTCGGCCCGTCGGGCTGCGGAAAATCGACGCTGCTGCGGATGATCGCCGGGCTCGAGAAGATCACCGCCGGCACGCTCGAGATCGACGGCGTGGTGATGAACGACGTGCCCCCCTCGCAGCGTGGCATCGCCATGGTCTTCCAGTCCTACGCGCTCTACCCGCACATGACCGTCTATGACAACATGGCCTTCGCGCTGAAGATCGCGAAGAAGTCGCGCGAGGAGATCGACGCCGCCGTGCGCAAGCCCGCCGCCATGCTGCAGCTGACCGACTATCTCGACCGCCTGCCGAAGGCACTTTCGGGCGGCCAGCGCCAGCGGGTGGCCATCGGCCGGGCGATCGTGCGCGACCCGAAGGTCTATCTCTTCGACGAGCCGCTCTCCAACCTCGACGCGGCGCTGCGGGTGGCCACGCGCATCCAGATCGCCGAGCTCAAGGAATCGATGCCCGACAGCACGATGATCTACGTCACCCACGACCAGGTCGAGGCGATGACGCTGGCCGACCGGATCGTGGTTCTGGCCGACAAGGGCATTGCCCAGATGGGCAGCCCGCTGGAGCTTTACGAGCGGCCCGACAACGAGTTCGTCGCCCGCTTCATCGGCTCGCCGGCGATGAACCTCCTGCCGGGGCGGATCTCGGCGGCGGGGGCAGGCACCAAAGTGACCCTTGCCGGCGGGCGCAGCGCCGGCACCGACATCGCCACCGACAGCAGCGCCAAGGGGCTGGAGGTGAATGTCGGCATCCGGCCGGAAGATTTCGCCATCGCCGGCGAAGGCGAGCCGGTGGTTTTCGAGGGCACGGTCGATTATGTCGAGGCGCTGGGCGAGGTGACGCTGCTCTACTTCAAGGCCGAGGGCCGCGAAGAGCCGGTCATCGCCAAGCTGCCGGGCATCCACGACGCGCTGCGCGGCAAGACGGTGCAGCTCACCGCCCGGCCCGAGAAGGTGCAGCTCTTCCATCAGGGCCAGAGCCTGCGCACTCGCTGAGGCCGCTTGAACCGCGGCGCGCGGGGCGATACATGCTCGGGGCACGGAACAGGGCAGGGCAATCATGCGCGCGGAAACCGAAAAACAGATCGAGGCCATCCGGTCCTCGCTGGAGCTTCTCGAAACCCGGATCGGCATGGACACCGCCGATCACCGGATCGAGGAGCTCAATGCCATGACCGAAGACCCGGAGCTCTGGAACGACCCGGCCCGCGCCCAGAAGCTGATGCGCGAGCGGCAGGCGCTGGTGGATTCCGTCGAGGCCTACCGGGCGATGGCGCAGGAGCTGTCCGACAATATCGAGCTGATCGAGATGGGCGAGGCCGAGGGCGACGAAGAGGTGGTCGCCGAGGCCGAGGCGGCGATCGCGGCGCTGAAGGAAAAGGCGGCGGCGGCCGAGCTCGAGGCCCTGCTCGACGGCGAGGCCGACGCCAACGACGCCTTTCTCGAGGTGCATTCCGGCGCCGGCGGCACCGAAAGCTGCGACTGGGCGGCGATGCTGGCGCGCATGTATGTGCGCTGGGCCGAGGCCCACGGCTATGACGTCGAACTGGAGAGCGAAACCCCGGGCGACGAGGCGGGCATCAAGTCGGCGACCTACCGGATTTCGGGGCGCAACGCCTATGGCTGGCTGAAATCGGAAAGCGGCGTGCACCGCCTCGTGCGCATCTCGCCCTACGATTCGGCCGCGCGCCGTCACACCTCGTTCTCGTCGGTCTGGGTCTATCCGGTGGTCGACGACAATATCGAGATCGAGATCAAGCCGAACGACATCCGCATCGACACCTACCGCTCGTCCGGGGCCGGGGGCCAGCACGTCAACACCACCGACTCGGCGGTGCGCATCACCCACCTTCCCACCGGCATCGTGGTGACCAGCTCGGAAAAATCCCAGCACCAGAACCGCGAGATCGCCATGAAGGCGCTGAAATCGCGCCTCTACCAGCTCGAGCTCGACAAGCGCAACGAGGCCATCAACGAGGCCCATGCCGCCAAGGGCGAGGCCGGCTGGGGCAACCAGATCCGCTCTTACGTGCTGCAGCCCTACCAGATGGTGAAAGACCTGCGCACCGGCTACGAGACCTCCGACACGCAGGGCGTGCTCGACGGCGATCTCGACGGGCTGATGGCGGCGACGCTGGCCATGGGCATGGCCGGCAAGAAGCGCGACGAAGCCGAGGGCTGAGAAAATCTCCCTTCATTGCAGGGGGCTGCCCGCTAGTCTGGGCGCCATGTGCTTTGAAACTGGAGATTTTTCATGACGAAATATTCCGCGGCCCTGAAGGGCAAGGGCAAGGTCAAGCTCTATGGCGGCGGCGCCGTCAAATGGGTCGGCTGAGAAATCCCGTTCTTCAAGACCTACGAGAAGAAGGCCGCGGTGCTGCAGGCCAAGTTTGCCCTGAGCGGGTCGAACTGGACGATCAAGTCTCTCGAAGTCGGCTCGAAGAACGACAACAACGTCACCACCCTCATTGACAAGACCGCAGGCGGTGGGCGGACCATCGGCGTGCTCGATGTCGGCCATGCCTCGAACATCACGCTGAAGTCGACGACGATCAGCGGAATCATCGGGGGCACCGGCAACCACACCCTCGTTCTGGGCAGCGGCAGTCATGACCTGATCAAGCTCGCCGGCGACACGAGCCTGACCGGCGGCAGCGGCTTCATCGACGCGATCCGGATCGGGGGATCGGCGCAGATCGAAATCAATT
>RFKM01000334.1 GCA_003694465.1 Alphaproteobacteria bacterium | reverse complement strand
GGCCGAAACGATGGTCATGGCCAGGGCCGTGGCCAGGAAGGCGATGCCGAGAATCCAGGTGAGCTTGCTCAGCGCCGTTGCCGCGCCGCGCGCCGACATCACGCCGCCGCCCCCGCCGCCGCCGATACCCAGCCCGCCCCCTTCGGAGCGCTGCATCAGAACCACGGCGATCAGCGCCAGTGCGAGGATCAGCAGAATGACAAGAAGGACGTTTTCCATCGCGGGCCCCGGTGAATGTCTCGATGGGGCTATCTAGGGGCAACGCGGCGGGGGAGCAACCCCGAATGCCGCCCGCCGCCCCCGCGCCTCAGTCGTCGTCGGCATCGTCGACGTCGTATTGCCCCGAAAGCGCCCGGCGCACGAATGACCAGCTCAGCCCGATTCCCAGCGCCACCGAGACGGCGAAAAGACCGATCCACAGGGTCTGGTCGCGGCTCTCGAAACTCAGCCAGCCCTGATCGTGCAGCACCCAGAGCAGGGCGGCAACGACGGCGCTTACCAGCAGAATGCCGAACGTTCCGATCGAGCGGAGCGTGGCGCGCAGGTAGATCACCCAAGCCACGAGCAGCAGCAGCCCCAGCAGCACCGCCAGCGGCAATTGCGTGTCATAATGGCCGCGCAACCAGCTCAGGTAGTTCCAGCGGGTGGGGTTGAAGGTCGCCGCCACCAGCAGGAAGGCGAAGGCCCAGCGCAGGACGAAACCCATGATCTTCTCCGCAAGCCGCGTTCGGCTGCGAGTTTCGCCCGACCGGGCCGGCCTGTCCAGCCCGTGCCTCCCACCGGGGCGATTTGCGGTTTCCTTGGCGCCGAGGGGCCGGTATAGCGGTTGCGGTTTTTCCGGAGGATGACATGGCCAACGTGGTTGTCGTGGGCGCCCAGTGGGGCGACGAGGGCAAGGGCAAGATCGTCGACTGGCTCAGCGAACGGGCCGATGTGGTCTGCCGCTTTCAGGGTGGGCACAATGCCGGCCATACGCTGGTGATCGACGGCAAGGTCTACAAGCTGAACGCGCTGCCCTCCGGGGTGGTGCGCGGCGGCAAGCTCTCGGTGATCGGCAACGGCGTCGTGCTCGATCCGTGGCACCTGCTCGACGAGATCGCGAAGATCCGCGCCGAGGGGGTCGAGATCACCCCCGAAACGCTGATGATCGCCGAGAACACGCCGCTGATCCTGCCGTTTCATGGCGAGCTCGACCGGGCGCGCGAGGCGGCGGCCTCGAAAGGCACCAAGATCGGCACCACCGGGCGCGGCATCGGCCCGGCCTATGAAGACAAGGTGGGGCGTCGGGCGATCCGCGTGGCCGACCTTGCCGACGAGGCAACGCTCGTCGCCCGCGTCGACCGGGCGCTGCAACATCACGACCCGCTGCGCGCCGGCCTCGGCATCGAGCCCATCGACCGCGACGCCTTGATCGCGAAGCTCAAGGACATCGCGCCCGAGATCCTGCCCTATGCCGCGCCGGTCTGGAAGGTGTTGAACGAAAAGCGCAAGGCCGGCAGGCGGATCCTCTTCGAGGGGGCGCAGGGCAGCCTGCTCGACATCGACTTCGGCACCTATCCCTTTGTCACCTCGTCCAACGTGATCGCCGGGCAGGCGGCCACCGGCGTGGGGATGGGGCCGGGTGCCATCGACTTCGTGCTCGGCATCGTCAAGGCCTATACCACCCGCGTGGGCGAGGGCCCGTTCCCGACCGAACTCTTCGATGCCGATGGCGAGCGCCTTGGCGAACGCGGCCACGAATGGGGCACCACCACCGGGCGCAAGCGCCGCTGCGGCTGGTTCGATGCCGCCCTCGTGCGCCAGACCTGCGCCATCAACGGCATCAACGGCATCGCGCTGACCAAGCTCGACGTGCTCGACGGTTTCGAGACGTTGAAGATCTGCACCGGTTACGAGCTCGACGGCGAACGGCTCGACCATCTGCCCACCGCCGCCGAGGAGCAGGCGCGGGTGAAGCCGGTTTACGAAACCCTCGAAGGCTGGAGCGAATCGACCGAGGGCGCGCGCAGCTGGGCCGAGCTTCCGGCGGCGGCAGTCAAGTATGTGCGCCGGGTCGAGGAGCTGATCGAATGTCCGGTGGCGCTGCTCTCGACCAGCCCGGAACGCGACGACACGATCCTCGTCACCGATCCTTTCGCGGACTGAGCCGATGACCTTCAAGACGCGCAAGAGGCTGGCGATTCTGGTGCTGGTGGTGGGGCTGCCGCTCTACATCGGCTTCGCGGTGTGGCTGACGAGTCTGTTCGAGCGGCCGGGCATCCTGCTGGAGCTGGCCATCTATGTCGGCCTCGGCTTTGCATGGATGCTGCCGCTGCGCCGGCTGTTTCTCGGCGTCGGACTGCCCGACCCCGACGCCCCGGCCGAAAAGGAAACGGAGTGACCGCCGGCCACTCCGTCTGATCGTTTCGTGCCGCCCGGCGGGCCGCGGGCCTCAGGCCTCGGGGTCGTGGAAGCGGCTGGTTTCGGAAAGCGCGAACTGGCCGCGGCGCACGCGGACGATCTTTTCTT
>RFKM01000333.1 GCA_003694465.1 Alphaproteobacteria bacterium | reverse complement strand
GCGCCGGCTTGCAACGGCGCGAGCGAGGGTCCATTTAGCGATGAAGGCCCAACGCCAGCCAAAGCCCCAGAACCAAGGAGCCCCCATGGCCCTGCCCGTCGGCACCCAAATCCGATACTGGTCGATCGCCGCAGCGGTGTTCCTCCTCGCGCTGTGGTATCTGGGCAACGTGCTCACCCCCTTCCTGATCGGCGGGGCGGTGGCCTATTTCCTCGACCCCGTCGCCGACCGGCTCGAGGCGCTGGGGCTGAGCCGCACCTTCGCCACCGTCACCATCACCGCCACGGCAGCCCTGGTCTTCGTGCTGGCGGCGCTGCTGCTGATCCCGGCGCTCGTGAATCAGGCCATCGCGCTTTTCGACATCGCCCCCTCGATGACCGCCGAGCTTCAGACCTTCCTGACCGACCGCTTCCCCTCGCTGGTGGACGAGAACAGCATCCTGCGCCAGTCGCTCAACACCCTCGGCGCCACCGTCCAGCAGCGCGGCGGCGAACTCGTTCAGGCCGTGGTTTCCTCGGCCCTGAACGTGCTCAACGTGCTGCTGCTGATCGTCGTCGTGCCGGTGGTGGCCTTCTACATGCTCCTCGACTGGGACCGCATGGTCGCCGCCATCGACGCGCTGCTGCCGCGCGAATACGCCCCCACGATCCGCCAGATCGCCCGCGACTGCGACAAGACCATGGCCAGCTTCGTGCGTGGGCAGGTCACCGTCTCGATCATCCTCGGCAGCTATTACGCCATCGCCCTGATGCTGGTCGGCTTGCAGTTCGGGCTGGTGATCGGCTTCGTCGCCGGGCTGATCAGCTTCATCCCCTACGTCGGGGCGCTGGTGGGCGGGGCAATGGCCATCGGGCTGGCGCTGTTCCAGTTCTGGGGGCACTGGGGGATGATCGGCGCGGTGGTGGCGATCTTCATGGTCGGACAGTTCTTCGAGGGCAACATCCTGTCGCCCCGGCTGGTGGGCGCCTCGGTGGGGCTGCACCCGGTCTGGCTGATCTTCGCGCTCTCGGCCTTCGGCTCGGTCTTCGGCTTCGTCGGCATGCTCGTCGCCGTGCCCCTCGCGGCGATGATCGGGGTCGTCGTGCGCTTCTTTGCCGAGCGCTACCGGCAGGGCCCGCTTTATGGCGCGCCGCCGCCCGGGCAAGGCGATGGCGCGGGCGGGCGCGATGGCGCAAGCGGCGGCGAGGGCTGAGCATGGCCCGCCAGCTTGCCTTCGATCTGCCCCTGCGCGAGGCCCGGGGCCGGGGCGATTTCTTCGTCTCCGAAAGCAATGCCCAGGCCCTCGCCGCCATCGAGACCTGGGCCGCCTGGCCCGGGCGCAAACTGGCGCTCGTCGGCCCGGCCGGGGCGGGCAAGAGCCACCTCGTCGCCGTCTGGGCGGGGCTTGCGGGGGCACGGGTGCTCACCGCCGATGATCTTCCCGGCCTCGACCCGGCCGCCTTCGAGGGGCAGAACGTCGCCCTCGAAGATGCCGAGGCCATCGCCGGCACCCCGGCCCTCGAAGAGGCGGCCTTTCACCTGCACAACGCGGTTCTGAACGGCGGCGGCGCGCTGCTGGTCACCGCCCGGCGCGCCCCGGCGCGCTGGCCGCTCGCCCTGCCCGACCTTGCCAGCCGGATGCAGGGCATGCCGGTGGTGGCGATCACCCCGCCCGACGAGGCGCTGCTGGCGGCAGTTCTGGTCAAGCTCTTCGCCGACCGGCAGATCGACCCGCCCGAAAGCCTCATCCGCTATCTCGTCGCCCGGATCGACCGCTCCTTCGATGCCGCGCGCGCGGTGGTCGCCGCCCTCGATGCCGCCGCCCTCGCCGAGGGCCGGCCGCTGGGCATCGGCCTTGCCCGCGACCTGCTCGAGCGCGCCGACCCGGCCGATTGAACCGGCGCACCGGGGCAGCGCGCCGCCCGAAGGATCAGTAGAGAAACGGCACGAAGCGGGCGGTGCGCGCGCGCCAGTCCTCGAATTCCTTGCCGTAGCGCCCGGCCAGATAGGCGTCGAGCGCCGGGATGTGGTAGAAGACGAAGCTCAGCGCGATGAACAGCGGCAGGAGCAGCGCCCAAGGCCGGCCGGTGAGCAGCGCCCAGCCGGTGAACATCAGCGTTTCGCCGAAATAGTTGATGTGCATCGACCATGCGAACATGCCGCCGGTGTAGCAATGGCCGGCATGGGCCGGATCGCGCTTCCACAGCCAGCGCTGGAACTCCGACCCGGTGCCCAGAACCGTTCCCGCAACCACCAGTGCCAGTGCCGCCGCGTCGGCCCAGCCCGCCCCCCGGGGCGCGCCGCCGAGAAGCCCGCCGCCGGCGGCGACAAGGCCGATCTCGATCACCGCCAGAAAGACCGAGAGCCCCAGCGCCTCGGACCAGGTGATCCGGCGCTTGAGAAAGACGAAGAGCGCCAGAAGCTGCCGCAGCGCGTAGAGCACCGCCACCGCAAAGACGGCCTGCCCGCGCGCCGGGTCGGGCAGCGGCCCGGCAAAGGCGAGCCAGCCCGCCAGCCCGAGGGACACGAGATGCAGCAGCGCAAAGCTCACCCTCTGCGCTGTCGATGCCCCATGAGTCCGGTCAACGCCGCCGCTCGTGGCCATGCTTTCCTCCATTCGCCCCTTCCTGTCGACACCCGCCCGGCGCCGCCGTCAAGCCCGCTCGTGCCCCGGCGCTGGATTTCCGCCCCGCGCCGGGCCATAACGGGCCATGCCTTCCGATTGCATCAGGTGTGCCACGCCATGACCCTCGACGCCCCCGCCCCCGCGCCGGTCAACCCCGACTTTCTCGAGTCCGACTTCCCGCCCCCGGTGAGCCTCCCGCCCGAGGCGATCGCCGGGCCGAAACGCTTTTTCAACCGCGAGCTTTCGTGGCTGGGCTTCAACTGGCGGGTTCTGGAAGAGGCCGAAAACCCGCGCGTGCCGCTGCTCGAGCGGCTGCGCTTCCTGTCGATTTCGGCCGCCAACCTTGACGAATTCTACACCGTGCGCGTCGCCGGCCTGCGCGAGCTGGCCCGCGAGGGCAACACCACCCCCTCGATCGACGGGCTCACCCCGGCCGAACAGCTGGTGCTGATCAACGCCGAGGCGCGCCGGCTCATGGGGCACCAGCAGCAGGTGTTCGAGAAGCTGACCGCCATGCTCGCCGCCGAGCGGATCGTCCTGTGCCGGCGCGCCGATCTGACCGCCGAAGACCGGGCCTTTCTCGACGAGCTGTTCCTCTCGCAGGTCTTCCCGGTGCTCTCGCCGCTGGCCATCGACCCGGCCCACCCCTTCCCCTTCATCCCCAACGCCGGCTTCGCGCTGGCGCTGGAGCTCGAACGGCGCTCCGACCGGCGCCGGCTGAAGGCGCTCTTGCCGATCCCGCAGCAGATCAACCGCTTCGCCCGCCTGCCCGCCAGCGCCGGGGCGGCGCGCTTCCTGCCGCTCGAAGACCTGCTGCTGCTGTTCATCGACCAGCTGTTCCCCGGCTATGCGCTCAAGGGGCACTGCGCCTTCCGGGTTCTGCGCGACAGCGACATCGAGGTCGAGGACGAGGCCGAAGACCTTGTCCGCGAATTCGAAACCGCGCTGAAGCGCCGGCGGCGGGGCGAGGTCATCCGGCTCAAGATCTCCGCCGGCGCGCCGGCGGGGCTGCGCGACATGATCCGGCGCGAGCTGCATGTCACCGAAGACGAGATCATCGAGGTCGACGGGCTCATCGGCATTGCCAGCCTTTCCGAGCTGGTGCTCGACGAGCGGCCCGATCTGCTCTGGCCCTCCTACACGCCGCGGGTGCCCGAGCGCGTCGAAGACCACGGCGGCGACATCTTCGCCGCCATCCGCCAGAAGGACATGCTGCTGCACCACCCCTACGAGACCTTCGACCTCGTGGTGCGCTTTCTCGAACAGGCCGCGCAGGACCCGGACGTTCTTGCCATCAAGCAGACGCTCTACCGCACCTCGCGCGACTCGCCCATCGTCTCGGCCCTGTGCGAGGCGGCCGAGGCGGGCAAGTCGGTCACCGCGCTGGTCGAGCTGAAGGCCCGTTTCGACGAGGCGGCCAACATCCGCCAGTCGCGCCGGCTCGAGCGGGCCGGGGCGCATGTGGTCTATGGCTTCATGCATTACAAGACCCATGCCAAGATCTCGACGGTGGTGCGCCGCGAGGGCGACCGGCTGGTGACCTATACCCATTTCGGCACCGGGAATTATCACCCCATCACCGCCCGCATCTATACCGACCTCAGCCTGTTCACCTGCGATGCGGCGCTCGGGCGCGATGCCACCAAGGTTTTCAACTACCTCTCCGGCTATGCCCAGCCGCAGGGGCTCGAAAAGCTGGCGATCAGCCCGATCAACCTCAAATCGACCCTGCTCGAGCGCATCGCCGCCGAGGCCGCCCATGCCGAGGCCGGCCGGCCGGCGGAAATCTGGGCGAAGATGAACAGCCTGATCGAGCCCGACGTGATCGACGCCCTCTACGAGGCCAGCCGCAAGGGGGTGAAGATCTCGCTGGTGGTGCGCGGCATCTGCGGGCTTCGGCCCGGCATCCGCGGGCTTTCGGACAATATCCGCGTCAAGTCGATCGTCGGGCGCTTTCTCGAACACAGCCGCATCGTCTGTTTCGGCAACGGTCACGGCCTGCCCTCGAAAAAGGCGCGAGTCTACATCTCGTCGGCCGACTGGATGGGGCGCAACCTCAACCGGCGGGTCGAAACCCTCGTCGAGGTGACCAACGCCACCGTCAAGGCGCAGATCGTCAGCCAGATCATGGCGGCAAACCTGCATGACGTGGCGCAAAGCTGGGTGATGCAGCCCGATGGAAGCTTCCGCCGGCCCGACCTTTCGACCATCGAGCAGCCGTTTTCCTGCCACCGCTTCTTCATGGAGTTTCCGTCGCTGTCGGGGCGCGGGTCGGCCGGGGCGAAAGACGTGCCGGAACTGGCCCACAGCCACGACTGAGCCCCGCCGCAAGGGGGGGCGACGCCGGGGCGCAGGGCCACCGCCCCGACGGCGATTGACCGCCCGCCGGGGCGTTTGCGATAACGGGGGCGCAAGGCCGGGGGAATCATGGACGGACAGGAAGAGCACCAATGGGGACCGTTCGGCCGGCCCCTGTTCGCCGACCCTTCGGTGCGCGATCTGTCGCGCGTCGGGGTGCTGGACGTCGGGTCAAACTCGGTGCGCCTCGTGGTCTTTGACGGGGCGGCGCGCTCGCCGGCCTATTTCTTCAACGAAAAGGTGCTCTGCGGCCTCGGCGCCGGCCTCGGCGAAACCGGGCGGCTCAATCCCGAGGGGCGCGTCCGGGCGCTGGCGGCGATCCGGCGCTTCCGGGCGCTGGCCGAGGGCATGAAGCTGCCGCCGCTCTCGGCGGTGGCCACGGCGGCGGTGCGCGAGGCCGAGGACGGCGAAGAGTTCTGCGCCGAGGTGGAGCGCGAGACGGGCATTCGCCTTTACGTGATCGACGGGCTCGAAGAGGCGCGCCTGTCGGCTCAGGGGGTGCTGCTCGGCTGGCCCGACGCCTCGGGCCTGATGTGCGACATCGGCGGCGCCTCGATGGAACTGGCCGAAATCGCCGATGGCAAGGTCGGCCGGCGGGTGACATCCGGCCTCGGCCCGCTCAAGCTGGCCGGCATGAAGGGCGGCAAGAAGGCCCTGAAGGCCCATATCCGCGCCGAAATCGAGGATCTGGCCACCCGCGTGAGCCCCCACCCCGAGCGGCTCTTCCTCGTCGGCGGCTCATGGCGGGCGATCGCCAAGCTCGACATGCTGCGCCGCGGCTACCCGCTCTGGGTGCTGCACGAATACCGGATGCATCCGACGGAGCTGAAGAAAACCCTCGACTGGATCGGCAAGACCGACCTCGAGGCGGCGCGGCTGAAGACCTCGACCTCGGCCACCCGCATGGCGCTGGTGCCGGTGGCGGCGATGGTGCTCAAACGCCTGATCCAGACCTTCCGCCCGCACGAGATCGCCGTTTCGGCCTATGGCATCCGCGAGGGTCTGCTTTACGAGCAGATGCCCGACAAGCTGCGCGCCCGCGATCCGCTGATCGAGGCCTGCCGCTTCTACGAGAAGAAAGACGCGCGCCTGCCCGGCTTCGGCAAGCAGCTCTTCGCCTTCCTCTACCCGCTGTTCCGCTCCGAGCCGGAATCTCGCCGGCGCATCGTCAAGGCCGCCTGCCTGCTGCACGATGTCAGCTGGCGCGCCCACCCCGACTTCCGCCACGAAGTCACCTTCGAGGCCGCCACCCGCGCCAACCTCGGCGGGCTCACCCATGCCGAGCGGGTGTTCCTCGGCGTGTCGCTCCTGCATCGCTACAAGTCGAGCCGCGACGATTGCCACTTCCGCGATATCTTCTCGATCCTGTCGGACAAGGAGCTTGCCAAGGCCGAGGTGCTGGGCAAGGCGATGCGCTTCGGCGCGATGTTCACCATCGACCGGCCCGCCGACAAGGCAAGGATCGACTGGCGCCCGAAGAAGAAGGAACTGCGCCTGACCATCCAGCCCGAGGCCGCCGACCTGTTCGGCGAAGTCGCCCGCAACCGGTTCGAAAGCCTTGCGCGCGCCCTCGGCGCCAGCACCGAGGTCCGGGTGCTGCGCTGATCCGGCGCGCCGGTGGCGCCACCCCGGGCGCTCAGAGGTCGGTGGCGGGAGGCGGCACCTCGAGCGGCACCTTCCGGCGGATGATGATGTCACCGTTCGGCAGGCGCTCGGGGGGCTCGTAGAGGCTGAGATCGCTGAGCCAGTCCACGAGGTCTTCCCAGCCCTTCTGGCTCTCGGCCATCAGGCCCCGCAAGAGAAGCCGGAACCCCTCCGAAAGCTGGTTCGCGCCTTCGACGATGTCGGGGTTCGGTGCGGCGCCGTCATCGGCACGGGCGCCCGGCGCGGCCAGCAGGGCCACAAGGGCGGCTATGGCAAGTTTGCGTTTCATGCCTTCGATATTGGC
>RFKM01000332.1 GCA_003694465.1 Alphaproteobacteria bacterium | reverse complement strand
GCGAAAGCATGATGATGCCGTTGAGATCGATGTTCTGGTCTGATTGAAGAATATTCGAGAGCACCGCCGCGCGCCCGTTGGCAAGCTTGCGTGCCTCCTCGACATCGGCGGCGCGCTGCACGAAGGAAAGCGCCAGCCAGTCAACCCCGAGCTCGCAGGCAAATTCCAGATCGCGCCGGTCCTTCTCGGTGAGGGCGGCCAGGGGCAACACCACCTCGGGCACGTTCACGCCCTTGCGGTCGGAAATCTCGCCCCCGACCTCGACCTCGCAATTGGCGAAATCAGCCCCGAAATCCAGCACCTTGAGGCGGATCTTGCCGTCGTTGACCAAAAGATGCGTGCCCTTTTCGAGCGCGGCAAAAATCTCGGGATGCGGCAGCTGCACGCGGGCGGCATCGCCGGGCGCGTCGTCGAGGTCGAAGCGGAAGGACTGGCCTTCTTCGAGGGTCACCGGCCCCTTGGCGAAGACGCCGCAGCGCAGTTTCGGGCCCTGCAGGTCGGCCAGAACCCCGATCGGGCGGCCGGTGTCGCGCTCGACCCGGCGGATGGCCTCGAAACGCTTGCGATGCTCCTCGTGGCTGCCATGCGACATGTTGATGCGGAACACGTCGGCCCCGGCATCGTAAAGCTTGCGGATCATCTCGTAGCTGTCCGAAGACGGGCCAAGGGTGGCGACGATCTTCACGTTCCGGCGGCGATACATTGGCAATCCTTCAATTGTGGGCCGTGTTAGCGGTCACATCGGGTTGCGCGCTCTATGCCGCAAAATCTGTGCGCCTGCAACTGGCGCTTGGCGGGCGTCTCGCCTAAAACCCGCGGGAGCGAAGGACAGGATCTGCGCATGAGCTATCGGCCCTTTCACATTCTTGGCGAAGACCGCGACAGCCGCTGGTTGATCACCTGCGACCATGCCACCAACCTCGTGCCGCCCGACGTGAACGGCGGCAGCCTCGGACTGTCGGACGAGGACATGGCCCGTCACATCGCCTTTGATCCGGGGGCGGCGGGGGTTTCGGTGGCGCTGGCCGACCGGCTGAACGCCCCGGCGGTTCTGGCCAATTTCTCGCGCCTCGTCATCGACCCGAACCGCGGCGAGGACGACCCGACGCTCGTGATGAAGCTCTATGACGGCACGATCATCCCGGCCAACCGGCATGTGGACGAGGCCGAGGTCGCGCGCCGGCTCGAGACGCTCTATCGCCCTTATCACGCCGCCGTCGAGCGCATGGCGGCGCGCCGAAGCGATACCGTCTTCGTTGCCATCCATTCCTTCACGCCGCAGCTGCGCGGGCGTGAGCCCCGGCCCTGGCACGTCGGCGTGCTCTATGGCAAGGACAGCCGCTTCGCCCTGCCGCTTCTGCGCCGGCTGCGCGAGGAGCCCGACCTGTGCGTCGGCGAGAACGAGCCCTATGGCGGGCATCTGGACGGTGACAGCGTCGACCGCCACGCCATCCGGCCCGGGCGGGTGAACGTGCTGCTCGAGATCCGCAACGATCTCATCGCCACCGATGCGCAGCAGGCGCACTGGGCCGAGAGACTTGCGCCGATCCTCGAAGAAGTGCTTGAAGGGACGGGACTTTAGGAAAGGAACCCACGCCATGACGCAGGACATCGACGAACAGACCCGCATCGAGCTCGAGGCGGCGGCCTTCCGCCGTCTGCGCAAGCACCTGATGGAAGACCGCCCCGACGTTCAGAACATCGACCTGATGAACCTCGCCGGCTTCTGCCGCAATTGCCTGAGCCGCTGGTATCAGGAAGCGGCGAATGAGCGGGGCATCGAGATGACCAAGGAAGAGGGGCGCGAGGCCTTCTACGGCATGCCGTATGAAGAATGGAAGGCCCGCAACCAGACGGAGGCCAGCCCCGAGAAACAGGCCGCCTTCGAAGTGGCGTTCCGCGAGAACGTTCTGAAAGAGGGGCAATAGGCCGGCGCCGCGCCGGCCCACCGCGCTCAGATCGCCGCCTTGCGGCTTTCCTCGATATAGATCTCGCGCAGGCGCAGCGCCTTCGGGCCCGCCTCGCCGGTGCCCACCTTGACGCCGTCGATCTCGATGACCGGGGTGACGAAGGTGGTCGCCGAAGTGATGAAGGCCTCGTCAGCGCCCTGGGCCTCTTCGATGGTGAAGGCCCGCTCCTCCACTTCCATCTGCGCCTCTGCGGCAAAGCGCAGCACGGCGGCGCGGGTGATCCCGTGCAGGATGTCATTGGAGAGCTCGCGGGTGATGATCCGGTTGCCCTTGACGATATAGGCGTTGTTCGACGTGCCCTCGGTCACCTTGCCATCCTCGACGAACCAGGCATCGCCCGCCCCCGCCGCCTTGGCCGCCATCTTGCCCATCGACGGGTAGAGCAGCTGCACCGTCTTGATGTCGCGCCGGTGCCAGCGCAGGTCGGGCAGAGAGATCACCTTGATCCCCGCCCGCGCCGCCGGGTTGTCGGCAAGGCCCGGCTTTGACTGGGTGAACATCACCACCGTCGGCGCCGTCTCGTCCGGGTCCGGAAAGACGAAGTCGCGGTCGCCGGGGTTGCCGCGGGTGATCTGCAGATAGACCAGCCCCTCGTCGATCCCGTTGCGCGCCACCAGTTCGCGGTGCACCGCCAGCAACTCTTCGTGGCTGATCGGCTGGGCCATGTCGAGCTCGGCCAGCGAGCGGGCAAGGCGTGCGGCGTGGCCGTCGAAATCAATCAGCTTGCCATCGAGCACGCTGGTCACTTCGTAAACCCCATCGGCCATCAGGAACCCGCGGTCGAAGATCGAGACCGTGGCCTCCTCTTCCGGCAGATATTCCCCGTTTACATAAACAATCCGGCCCATGCCGTGCTCTCCTGACCTGTTGTTCTCAGACTTCCTCGTGCTCGACGATCCACGGCTCGGCGCGCCCGGCCGCTTCCCACTCGGCCCAGGCCGGCAGGGCCTTCATCGCCGCCGTATATCGCCCGACCGCGTCATGCGTGCTGAGCGCGTAGATTTCAAGCCGGTTCACCACAGGGGCGAACATCGCATCGACATTGCCGAACTTGCCCATCAGGAACGGCCCGCCCGAGGCCGAAAGCGCCTCGTCCCAGAGCGTCTCGATGCGCGCGACGTCGGCGTGCACCGCCTCGGACACCGCGATCGGCCGCACGGGCCGGGCCATGTTCATCGGACACTCGTTGCGTAACGCGTCGAAGCTCGAGTGCATCTCGGCCGACATCGCCCGGGCCGTGGCGCGGCGCGCGGCATCGTCCGGCCAGAGCCCGGCCTCGGGGAACCGCTCGGCAAGATACTCCAGAATGGCCAGCGAATCCCAGACCACCAATCCGCCGTCCACCAGAACCGGAACCCGCCCTGCCGGCGTTGCCGCCTTGATCGCCGGGTTGCCGGCCTCGTCGTCAAAGGGAATCAGCTCCTCGTCGAAGGAAATGCCACTTGCCCGCATCGCCAGCCACGGCCGGAACGACCACGACGAATAGCGCTTGTTGCCAATGACAAGTTTCATCTCACCCCCAGAGCGCGGCCTCTGGCGGATGAACGCCGGCCTCGTCGTAAACCAATGGATGGGGGCGATCCTTGGCCAGAAGCAGCGGGCCGTCAAGGTCCGTGACCATGGCGCCCTGGGCGACGAAAACCGCCGGCGCCATGGCAAGCGACGATCCGACCATGCAGCCGACCATCACACCGAAGCCGGCGGCGCGCGCCGCTTCGCGCAGCGCCAGCGCCTCGGTCAGCCCGCCGGTCTTGTCGAGCTTGATGTTGATGACATCATACTTCCCCGCCAGCCCCGGGAGCGAAGCCCGGTCATGGCAGCTCTCGTCGGCACAGACGGGCACGGGGCGCTCAAGCCCGAGCAGGGCGTCATCTTCGCCCGCCGGCAGCGGCTGTTCCACGAGTTCGACCCCGAGCCGGACCAGATGCGGGGCAAGGTCGGCATAGATCTCGGCGCTCCAGCCCTCGTTGGCATCGACGATGATCCGCGATTTCGGCGCCCCCGCGCGCACCGCCTCGAGCCGAGGCATGTCATCCGGCGTGCCCAGCTTGATCTTCAGAAGCGGCCGGTGAGCATTGGCGGCGGCCTTCTCGCGCATCGCTTCGGGCGTTCCGAGTGAAAGCGTATAGGCGGTGATCTCCGGCCCCGGCGCCGGCAGACCGGCAATTTCCCACACCCGCTTGCCCGCCGCCTTCGCCGCAAGATCCCACAGCGCGCAATCGACGGCATTGCGCGCAGCCCCGGCGGGCAGCAACCCCTGCAGGGCATCGCGGCTGAAAAAGGCCGGCAGCGCCTCGATCTCGGCGCGCACGCTCTCGAGGCTCTCGCCATAGCGCGCATAGGGCACGCATTCGCCGCGCCCCGTCACCCCGTCACGCTCGGCAACCACGGTCAGCACCGCCGCTTCCGTCTTCGACCCGCGCGAGATGGTGAACACTTCCGCCAGAGGAAACCTGTCCTCGCTCACCGTCAGCCGCATGCCTGCCCCTTTCATCTTTCTGCAAATATCCCGGGGGTCCGGGGGCAGCGCCCCCGG
>RFKM01000331.1 GCA_003694465.1 Alphaproteobacteria bacterium | reverse complement strand
TCTAAAGGGAGGAAACCAATGAAATATGTGCTTCTGACTGCGGCCCTGGCCGCGACTGTCGCCACGGGATCGCTGGCGCAGGAGGTGACGCTCGGGCGCTTCTTCGGCGCCTGCGAGGACGCGGGCACCGACACCAAGGCAAGCGTCGGCGAGGCCTGCATCATCCAGTCGATCATCAACGCCGCTTCGGCCGAGATCGACGGCGTGACGGTGAACACGCTGCCCACTGACTGGGGCAACTACTATGACCAGATCAAGGCGGCCTATGCGGGCGGCACCCCGCCGGACATCCATGTCCTGCATCGCAGCCGCCTGGCGGAGTTCCAGGGCCTGGGCGCCCTTGCAGACCTGACCGACGATCTCGCCGCGGCGGGCATCGACAGTTCGGACTGGGCCCCGGCAGCGCTGGACGGCGTAAGCGTTGACGGACGCATCTACGCGGTGCCGATGGATTTCCACGCAAACCTCTGGCACGTCAACATGGACCTCATGGCTGCCGCAGGGCTGGTGCAGGATGGCAAGCCGGTTCTTCCGACTTCCCCCGAAGAACTGCTTCAGCAGGCAAAGATGGTGAAGGATGCCACCGGCCAGGACTATCTGGCGGCCGACTTCGCCCAGTTCCCCATCGGCGTCCGCGTGGTTCTGGCCCTGATGTGGCAGCAGAACGCCAACATTTTCACTGCGGACGGCACGGCCACGATCGATAACGACGCCGCCAGGAATGCCGTCACGGCGATAACCCAGCTTTTCGATGCCGGATACGCCAACCCGAAACTGAACTACGCCGATAGCCAGCAGGCCTTCCTGAACGGCGAAGCAGCGATCCTGGTCAATGGCACATGGGTCGTGGACTTTTACACCGCCGAGGCCGCCAAGGCCGAAGTCGCGCTGAACAATTACTATGTCGCCGATTTTCCGACCCTGTTCGAGACTGGCGCCACCTGGGCCGACAGCCACATGTGGGCGATCCCGGCATCCCTGAAGGCTAATGACCCGGAGAAATACGCCGCGGCACTGAAGGTGCTGGCCTTCATCAACGATCACAATATCGACTGGGCGCGCACCGGCCACATGGCCGTGCGTGAGAGCGTGCTGGAAAGCGAAGAATACGCCAACCTTCCGCACCGCTCGGAATATGCGGGCACGGCCGCCATCGCCCGGGACGTGCCGCCGAGCGAACGCTACGGCGCGATCCAGGATGTCTTGAATCGCGAGCTTCAGGCCATCTGGTTGACTGACAAGCCGGTTGACGAAGCCCTGGCCGACGCCGAGGCAGAGGTTCAGGACCTTCTCGACCGCTGATCTCGACCATGCCCTGCCGCGCGTGCGGCGGGGCACCTACCTGACTGGTTCCAAGGAGACCTCATGGAGCGTTGGAGCAAAAGAGACGCAAAGGACTGGTACGAAGCCCGCCCCTGGATCTGTGGCTTCAACTTCCTGCCGTCTACGGCTGTCAACTTTATCGAAATGTGGCACAGCGCCACCTTCGACCTGCCCACCATCGAGCGCGAGCTAGGCTGGGCCGCCGAAATTGGCTTCAACGCGATCCGCGTGAACCTGCCTTTTGTCGGCTGGCAAGCCGACCGCGACGGGCTGATTGGCAGGGTCGACAGGCTCATGGGCGCAGCCGCCGCCCGCGGGATCGACACCGTGCTGTGCCTATTCGACGATTGCGGCTTCGGCGGGCAAGAACCTGTCTGGGGAAAACAACCGGATCCGATCCCCGGCGTCCACAACAGCCGCGCCGTCGCCTCGCCGGGTCGCGCTGCCGTCTTGACCCCAACCTTGCGCCCATCGCTGATGGACTATGTCCGCGATGTCGTCGGCACTTTCCGTTCCGATCCACGGATCCTGTTCTGGGATCTCTACAACGAACCCGGCAACCGCATGGACTTCGAAAAGACGGAATACACGCAATTCGCCAAGGAGCTCGAAGCAGCCGCGCTCTCGCTGATGGAGGCGACCTTCGCGACGGCGCGCGAGGTCGGTCCCGTCGCACCGCTTTCCGTCGCCGCCTGGACGACCCCGCTTCCGACCGACGATTCGCACCCCTACCAGACCGAGATCGACCGCAGCGCTCTCCTGCACTCCGACATTGTCACCTTTCACGCCTACTGGAACCGCGCCCGCGTCGCGCGTTTCATCGACTATCTCGAAATTCTCGACCGACCGATCCTCTGCACCGAATGGATGGCGCGGCAGATCGACAGCCGGATTTCCGACCAGCTCGCCCTGTTCCGTGACCGCGACGTCGGCTGTTTCCAGTGGGGCCTCGTGAAGGGGCGCACGCAGACCTGGTTGCCCTGGCCCGATGATCTTGTCCGCGCCCATGGTGGGCGGGTCGACCGCGGCGTCTGGTTCCACGACCTTCTGGACGAAAACGGGCGGCCTTATGACCCGAAAGAGGTCGACACGCTCCGCGCACTGATTGGATCGACCAGCCGGCAACAACGTAAGGAGATCGGATGATGTCCGGTGTGACCCTCGAGAATGTCGTCAAGCGCTAGGGATCGACCCAGGTGATTCACGGCATCGACCTAAAGATCGAAGACGGCGAGTTCTGCGTCTTTGTCGGGCCGTCGGGATGCGGCAAGTCCACGCTGATGCGCATGATAGCAGGTCTGGAGGAGACGACCGAGGGTCAGATCCGTATAGGCGCGCGGGACGTTACCCGCATGGATCCCGCCGAGCGCGGGGTGGCGATGGTGTTCCAAACCTATGCGCTCTACCCCCACATGACAGTGGCACAAAACATTGGCTTCGGCCTCCGCATGAATGGAATTGCGAAAGACGAGATCAAACGGAAGACCGACGAGGCGAGCAAAATACTGAAACTCGGCGAGTATCTCGACCGGAAACCCGCCGCGCTTTCAGGCGGCCAGCGTCAGCGCGTCGCAATCGGCCGCGCGATTGTCCGTGGTCCGGATGTCTTCCTGTTCGACGAGCCCTTGTCGAACCTCGACGCTGAGTTGCGGGTCGAAATGCGGGTCGAGATCGCGCGGCTGCACAAGGAAATCGGCGCCACGATGATCTATGTCACCCACGATCAGGTCGAGGCTATGACGCTCGCCGACAAGATCGTCGTTCTCCGGGAGGGAAGGATCGAGCAAGTCGGCGCGCCGCTCGATCTATACCGTGACCCCGACAACCGATTCGTAGCGGGCTTCATCGGCTCGCCCGCAATGAACTTCGCGGATGGCG
>RFKM01000330.1 GCA_003694465.1 Alphaproteobacteria bacterium | reverse complement strand
CCGAAAGGATCGAGGCCGAAACGAAAACCGGCGCGCGTCCCGGCCCAAATCGCGTTCCACGCGCCCGGAACGGTGCGGAAACCACGTAAAAGGCGCGAGCGGCCGTTCAGAATGGCCCGTTGAAGACCACCGCCGCCCCCGCAACGATCAGCGCGAAGCCGAGAGCCTGGTTCAGCGTCAGCGGCTCGTGCAGGACCACCACCGAAAAGCCGGCGAAGATCGCAAGGCTGATCACCTCCTGCATCGTTTTCAGTTCCGCCGCCGAATAGACCCTGCGGCCGATCCGGTTTGCCGGCACCGCGAGCATGTATTCGATGAAGGCAATCGACCAGCTGGCCACGATAACCAGGAACAGCGGCCCCTGCGCGTGGTTGAGGTGCCCATACCACGCCACGGTCATGAACAGGTTCGAGGCCACCAGCATCAGCGGGGGCAGAATGTGATTGAGGCTCATTCTCGTTGCGTTGTGGCCGGCAATTCGTCGATTTCGACGATCAAGAGGTCGCGCTGCGAAGCGCCGCGGGCATGGTCGAGCGCCGTCTGGTATTCTGGGCTGCGATAGCAGGCTTCGGCGGCCTCGAGGCTCGGGAACAGCGCCACCACGTTGCGCGGACGGTCGGGGCCCTCGAGCTGAACGTAGCGCCCGCCCCGGGCCAGGAAGGTTCCGCCGTGCTGCGCGATCGCCGGGCCCGCGAGCGCGGCATAGCGGCCATAGGCCTCGGGGTCGGTCACCGTGACGTGGGCAATCCAGAGTGCGGGCATGTCAGCCTCCGATGAGCTTTTCCACCGCGGCAATGGCCGCCTCGGCATTGGCGGCACTCTTGCCGCCGCCCTGAGCGAGGTCGGGGCGACCGCCGCCGCCCTTGCCGCCCAGTTCGGCCACCGCGGCGCGCACCATGTCGACCGCCGAGAGGCGATCGGTCAGATCATCCGTCACGCCCGCGGCCACCGCCGCCTTGCCGCCGACATCGGCGATGAGCAGCACCGCGCCCGAGCCGAGGGCCGCCTTGTGCTCGTCGATCAGCGCCGGAAGATCCTTGCCGGAAACCCCGGAAAGGACTTGGGCGACGAGCTTGATGCCGTTGATCTCGCGCGCCTGCGGGCCGGACTTCGCGCCGCCCGCCATTGCCAGCTCGCGCCGCAGCTGCGCCACCTCGTTGCCGAGCGTCTTGCGCTCGTCGACAAGCGCGCGCACCCGCGAGACGACATCACCCGGCTGGGTCTTGAGCAGGCTGCACAGCTCGGCAACGATCCCGGCCTCGCGCTCGAGCCAGGCGAAGGCCTCCTTCCCGGTGAGCGCCTCGATCCGCCGCACCCCGGCCGATGAGGCGCTTTCGCCCAGCAGGACGAACATGCCGATGTCGCCGGTGCGCCGGACGTGGGTGCCCCCGCACAGTTCGATCGAATAGCTGTCGCCGCGGGTGCCCTTGCCCGTCGGGGCCGTGCCCATCGAGACCACGCGCACCTCGTCGCCGTATTTCTCGCCGAAGAGCGCCTGTGCGCCGATGGCCCGGGCCTCGTCCGGCGTCATGATCCGCGTTTCCACGGGGCTGTTCTGGCGGATATAGGCGTTCACCTCGGCGGCGATGTTGTGCAGCTGCTCCGGCGTCAGGGCCTTGTTGTGGCTGAAGTCGAAACGCAGCCGGTCGGGGGCGTTGAGCGAGCCGCGCTGGGCGACATGCTCGCCCAGTTCGCGGCGCAGCGCCTCGTGCAGCAGGTGCGTCGCCGAGTGGTTGGCACGGATGGCGGTGCGGCGATCGTGGTCGACCTCCAGCTTGGCGCCCTGCCCCGTCTCGATCCGGCCCTCGGTCACCTCGGCGATGTGGATATGAACGTCGGCAACCTTCTGGGTATCGGTGACGCGGGCGCTGCCGGTTTCGGTGCGGATCGTTCCGGTGTCGCCGACCTGACCGCCGGCCTCGGCATAGAAGGGCGTCTGGTTGACGACGATCTGCACCTTCGTTCCGGCGGTCGCCGCATCGACGCGGGCGCCCTCCGCGACGAGGGCCTGGATCTGCCCCTCGGCAGTTTCGGTGTCGTAGCCCAGGAATTCCGTGGTGCCGGTTTCCTCGGCGATCTCGTACCAGATGCGCGCGTCGGCCGTCTCGCCCGAGCCCGCCCAGGCGGCGCGGGCCTTGGCCTTCTGTTCGGCCATCGCCGCCTCGAAGCCGGCGACATCGACCTGCCGTCCCTTCTCGCGGAGCGCATCCTGCGTGAGGTCGAGCGGGAAACCGTAGGTATCGTAAAGGCGGAAGGCGGTTTCGCCGGGCAGCGGCGCGCCCTCGGGCAGGGTTTCAAGCGCCTCGTCAAGCAGTTGCAGGCCGCGATCGAGAGTGGCCTTGAAGCGGGTTTCCTCGCCGAGCAGGGTTTCCTCGATCAGCGGCTGGGCCTGGCCGAGCTCCGGATAGGCCTGCCCCATCTGGCGCACGAGTTCGCCCACCAGCCGGTGCATGACCGGATCGCGCGCGCCCAGCAGGTGGGCATGGCGCATCGCCCGGCGCATGATCCGGCGCAGCACGTAGCCGCGGCCCTCGTTCGAGGGCATGACCCCGTCGGCGATCAGGAAGGATGTCGAGCGCAGGTGATCGGCGATCACCCGGTGGTGGACCTTGCCGGGGCCGTCCGGGTCGGAATTGGTGGCGTGGGCAGAGGCCTCGATCAGAGCCCGCATCAGGTCGGTGTCGTAATTGTCGTGCTTGCCCTGCAGCAGCGCGCCGATCCGTTCCAGCCCCATGCCGGTATCGATCGACTGCATGTCGAGGGCGCGCATCGTGCCGTCCTCGAACTGCTCGTTCTGCATGAAGACGAGGTTCCAGATCTCGATGAACCGGTCGCCGTCTTCGTCGGGGCTGCCCGGCGGGCCGCCCGGAATCTCTTCGCCGTGGTCATAGAAGATTTCCGTGCAGGGGCCGCAGGGGCCGGTGGGGCCCATTTGCCAGAAATTGTCCGACGTGGCGATGCGGATGATCTTCTCGTCCGGCAACCCGGCCACCTTCTTCCAGATTTCCGCCGCCTCGTCATCGGTGTGATAGACGGTCACCAGCAGGCGATCTTTCGGAATGCCGAATTCGCGCGTCAGCAATTCCCAGGCGAAGGGGATGGCGAGCTCCTTGAAATAGTCGCCGAAGGAGAAGTTCCCCAGCATTTCGAAAAAGGTATGATGCCGCGCGGTGTAGCCGACATTGTCAAGATCGTTGTGTTTGCCGCCGGCGCGAACGCATTTCTGCGCCGTGGTCGCGCGCTTGTAATCCCGATGTTCGACGCCGGTGAACAGGTTCTTGAACTGCACCATGCCCGAATTGGTGAACATCAGCGTCGGGTCGTTGCGCGGCACGAGGGGCGAGCTCGGCACGACGCGGTGATCGTTCTTCTCGAAGTAGCCGAGAAACGTGGAGCGGATATCGTTCAGACTGGCCATGATTTTCCGGGTGCTGCGGCAGGACTGTCGGGCGCTGGG
>RFKM01000329.1 GCA_003694465.1 Alphaproteobacteria bacterium | reverse complement strand
GGCTCGCCCTGCGCCCGGCCGACGAGGACTGACCCCTTGCCAACCCGACCCGCCCCTGACAGGCTGAAAGCGCCATGACCCCCGACCTCGTCACGAGCCTGATGATCCCCGCCTTCACCACGCTCTTCGTGGTGATCGACCCGATCGGCCTGACGCCGATCTTCGTCGCCCTCACCCGCGGCGCGAGCCCGGCCGAGCGGCGGGGCATCGCCCTGCGCGCGGTGGCGATCGCGGCGCTGCTGCTCACGCTCTTCGGCCTTGTCGGCGAGGCGGTGCTGGGCTTTCTCGGCATTTCGATGTCGGCCTTCCGCATCGCCGGGGGGATCCTGCTCTTCCTCACCGCCATCGACATGCTCTTCGAGCGCCGTGCGAAGCGCCGGCGCGACCAGTCGGAACCGGGGCTCGATCCGGCCGAAGACCCCTCGGTCTTTCCGCTGGCGACCCCGCTCATCGCCGGGCCGGGGGCAATCGCCTCGATGATCCTGCTGGCCGGACAGACCGGTGAACCGCTCGAACTCGTGGCGGTGATGGCGGTGATGGTGGCGGTGCTGGCGGTGGTTTTCGTCTTCTTCCTCTCGGCGGCCCTGCTCGAGAAGGCGCTCAGCGACACCGGCATCAACGTGCTCACCCGCCTGCTCGGGATGCTGCTGGCGGCGCTGGCGGTGCAATTCGTGCTCGACGGCTCGGCGGATTTCGGCTTTCTCGGCTGACGGCAGGCGCGCGGCATTGGCGCCGGGGCGCCGGGGGCCTATATCGGCCCCATGGATACCGGCCAGATCGCCCGCCTTGCCTATCTTCTGCTGCTCGCCCTCGCGGTGGGGGGCTATTTCTTCGCCCAGAACCGCGGCCAATGGCCAAAGCTCGCGCAGCAATTCGCCGTCTGGGTGCTGATCTTCGTCGGGGTCATTGCCGGTTACGGGCTATGGGGCGACATCCAGCGGCAGTTGCGCCCGGCGCAGGTGATGCTGCAGGACGGCACGATCGAGGTGCCGCGCATGGCCGACGGGCATTTCTACCTCGCCGCCCTCGTCAATGGCGAAAAGGTCGATTTCGTCGTCGATACCGGCGCTTCCGACATCGTGCTCACCCGTGAAGACGCCGCCCGCGTCGGTCTCGACCCGGCCGACCTCGCCTTTACCGGTATCGCCGGAACGGCCAACGGCACGGTGCGCACCGCCCCGGCGCGGGTGGACGAGATCCGCATCGGCGCGGTGGTTGACCGCAACGTGCCGGTTTCGGTCAACAGCGGCGAGATGGACGGCTCGCTCCTCGGCATGTCATACCTGAGGCGCTTCTCGCGCATCGAGATCGCCGGAGACCGGCTGCTGCTGAAGCGGTGATATCTTCAGCCAGATTGTGAGCTTTTCACCGCAATCTCATGTTTTCCCGCCGTTTTCGCCCGATTGCGCCTTCATTTCCCAGCGGCCGGACTGCTGGCTCCAGTATTTCGCCCGCACGCCGGCCGCGGTGAGGGCGCGCCACTGGCCGCGCGCCCGCTCCAGCGCCTGCGCATCGTTGCCGTCGAAGAGGATCATTGCCCGTTCGAGCAAGGCAACCTCCTGCGCCGTCACCTCGGCGCCATCGACCGAAACCAGGCAGGCCGGCCGGTTCGGGGCCTCTGTCGCCGGCGCGCGCGCGGCGGTGAGCAGGATCGGCTGGCGCGCGTCATGGGCGCCGCCGGCAAGCCCGTGGGGCAGAAAGCTCTCTTCGCCGCCGCGCAGCCAGAGCTGTTCGTCGAGCCAGGCGAGGCGCGCCTCTTCCCGCCCGCGCACCGCCACCCGCCAGCCGGCACCGAGGGCGCGCTCGAGCAGCATCGGCAGCGCCTCCTCGAGCGGCGAGCGGGTCAGGTGATAGAAGAAGATCTCGCCCAAGGGCCCTGCCCCTCAGCCTTCGCGGCTGTCGCGCACGAGCCGGTCAAGGCTGCGCACGAACCAGCCCGTCGCCCCCTTCGGGGCAAGCGTCGTATCCTTGTCGAGGCTGGCGACGCCAGCGATGTCGAGGTGAATCCACGGCATGCCGTCGGCGATGAACCGGTGCAGGAACTCGGCGGCGGTGATCGAGCCGGCCGGGCGCCCGCCGGTGTTCTTCACATCGGCAATGCGGCTTTCGAGCTGCTTCGCATAGCCCTTGCCGAGCGGCATGCGCCATGCCCCCTCGCCCTCGGCCGCCGCCGCCTTGAGGAAGGCGCCGGCAAGGCGGTCGTCATTGGCGAAAACGCCGGCCTTCTCGTGCCCGAGGGCGATGATGATCGCGCCGGTCAGGGTGGCAAGGTCGATCACCGCGTCGGGGTTGAAGCGCTCTTGGGCATACCAGAGCAGATCGCACAGCACGAGCCGGCCCTCGGCATCGGTGTTGATGACCTCGATCGTGTCGCCCTTCATCGAGGTGACCACGTCGCCGGGGCGCTGGGCCTCGTGGCCGGGCATGTTCTCGACGAGGCCGACGAGGCCGACGACATTGGCGCGCGCGCCGCGCAGGGCGAGGGTCTTCATCACCCCGGCAACGGTTCCCGCCCCGCCCATGTCCATGGTCATGTCTTCCATGCCGGCGGCAGGCTTGAGCGAGATGCCGCCGGTATCGAAGACCACGCCCTTGCCGACGAGGGCGAGCGGCGCGGCGTCTTTCGCCCCGCCCTTC
>RFKM01000041.1 GCA_003694465.1 Alphaproteobacteria bacterium | reverse complement strand
GGCCGAAACCATGATCGGGCGCGGCTGGCGGGTGAAGCTCTCGACCGACGCCCGCGGGGCGCGCTATGCCGGCGGCTTTCCCGAAGCGGTGCGCGTCGATGAGGTCTCATCGGCGACCTTCGCGCGGGGCGGCGTGCTGGCCCGGGCTCTGGTGCCGCTGCGGATTCTTGCCGGGGTGGCGGGGGCAACGCTCGGTTTTCTGCGCGATCGGCCAGCGGTGGTGGTGGGCTTTGGCGGCTATCCGTCGATCCCGGCGCTGTCGGCGGCATGGCTGCTGCGCCGGCCACGGATGATCCACGAACAGAACGGCGTGCTCGGGCGGGTGAACCGGGTCTTTGCCCGGCGCGTGAACCTCGTTGCCTGCGGCAGCTGGCCGACGGCGCCGATGCCTGAAGGGGCAAGGGCGCTGCATGTCGGCAACCCGGTGCGCGCCGGGGTGCTGGCGCGGGCCGGGGCCGGCTACATTCCGCCGGGCGAATACCCGATGAACATTCTGGTGATCGGCGGCAGCCAGGGGGCGCATGTCTTTTTCGAGGTGGTGCCGGCGGCGATCGCCGCCCTGCCCGAGGCGCTGCGCTGCCATGTCAGCGTCAGCCAGCAGGCCCGCGACGAAGACGCCGCCGCCGTGGCCGAGGCCTATGCGCGGATCGGGGTGCGCGCCGAGGTGCGCGGCTTTTTCGACGACGTGCCGCGGCGGCTGGCCGATGCCCAGCTGGTGATCAGCCGCGCCGGGGCCTCTTCGGTGGCCGACATCACGGTGATCGGGCGCCCGGCGATCCTCGTGCCCTATCCGCATGCGATGGACGACCACCAGAGCGCCAATGCCCGCCCGCTGGCCGAGGCCGGGGCGGCGATCGTCATTCCCGAAAGCCGGCTTGACGCCGAGACGCTGAGCGCGCACATCGCCCTCGTGCTGGGTGACCCGGAAGGGGCGGCGCGGATGGCCGCCGCCGCGCTTTCGCTGGGCCGGCCCGGCGCCGCCGAGGCGCTGGCCGATCTCGTCGAGGGCCTCGCCGAGCAGACGCAGGAGAGCACCGCATGAGCGCCGCCGCGACCACCAAGCTGCCGCTGGAACTGGGGCCGATCCACTTCGTCGGGATCGGCGGCATCGGCATGTCGGGCATCGCCGAGGTGCTGCTCAATTTCGGCTACCGGGTGCAGGGCTCGGACCTGCGCGAAACCCCGATCACCGAGCGCCTGCGCGGCCTCGGGGCAGAGATCTTCATCGGGCAGCGGGCCGAGAACCTCGAAGGCGCCGAGGTGGTGGTGATTTCCTCGGCGATCAAGCCGGGCAATGCCGAACTCGACGCCGCCCGCGCCCGCGGCCTGCCGGTGGTGCGCCGGGCCGAGATGCTGGCCGAGCTGATGCGGCTGAAATCGAACATCGCCATCGCCGGCACCCACGGCAAGACCACGACGACGACGCTGGTGGCCGAGCTGCTGGTCGCGGGCGGGTTCGATCCGACGGTGATCAACGGCGGCATCATCCACGCCTACGGCTCGAACGCGCGCATGGGGGCGGGCGAATGGATGGTGGTCGAGGCCGACGAGAGCGACGGCACCTTCAACCGCCTGCCGGCAACCATCGCCGTGGTGACCAACATCGACCCCGAGCACATGGACCACTGGGGCACGCTCGAGAACCTGCGGCAGGGGTTCTTCGATTTCGTCTCGGGCATTCCCTTCTACGGCCTTGCGGTGCTGTGCACCGACCACCCCGAGGTGCAGGCGCTGGTCGGGCGCATCACCGACCGGCGGGTCGTCACCTACGGGTTCAACGCCCAGGCCGACGTGCGCGCGGTCAACCTGCGCCACGAGGCGGGGGCGGCGCGCTTCGACATCGAGCTTGCCGCCGAGGGCAGCCGCATCGCGGATTGCACCCTGCCGATGCCCGGCGATCACAACGTCTCGAACGCGCTGGCGGCGGTGGCGGTGGCCCGCCACCTCGGCATGAAGCGCGAGGAGATCCGCGCCGCGCTGGCCGGTTTCGGCGGCGTGAACCGGCGCTTCACCCGGGTCGGGACGTGGAACGGCGTGCCGATCATCGACGATTACGGCCATCACCCGGTGGAAATCGCCGCCGTTCTGAAGGCGGCGCGGCAGGCGGCGACGGGGCGGGTCATCGCCGTGCACCAGCCCCACCGCTACACCCGCCTGCACAGCCTGTTCGAAGACTTCTGCACCTGTTTCAATGATGCCGATGTCGTCGGCATTTCCGAGGTCTATGCCGCGGGTGAGGCGCCGATCGAGGGGGCGAGCCGCGATGACCTCGTGGCCGGCCTGATCGCCCACGGCCACCGCAACGCCCGGGCCGTGACCAGCGAGGAAGACCTTGCCGATCTGGTCCGCAGCGAGGCGCGCCCCGGCGATATCGTCGTCTGCCTGGGGGCCGGGACGATCAGCACCTGGGCGCGGGGGCTGGAGGCGCGGCTGAAGGGCTGAGGCGGGCGCGGTTGCGCCGTGAACCCGGGAACGGGTGCATCTTGAGGCCGAAGGTCAAGGTGCCCGAAACCTCGGGTGCACCAGGCGGGCCAAACGAGATTTGGGCGATCGCAGGCAAGTCGGGACGCCGTGAATCCAGGAATCCAGGAATCTAGATTGGTGGAGTCCGGGTCCGGGGCAGACCCGCGGCCCGCAAATCCACGCGTTCGAACGGAACAGGCATGTGGCGGGCAAATTCGGTTTGATTGATCCCGCCGCCCCGGTCCATAGTCGCCGAAACTCAGGGAGGCGCGTGCGATGAGCAGCAAGAACATGAATTACATCGCCGGCGAATGGGTCGCGGGCGAGGGCGAGATCGAGAACCGCAACCCCTCCGACCTGTCCGATCTGATCGGCCGGTATGCGCAGGCCAGCGCCAACGACCTCGACCGGGCGCTCGCCGCCGCGCGCGAGGCCCAGCGGGAATGGGCCGCCTGTCCGCTGGAGCGGCGACAGGCGGTGCTGATGGCCATCGGCAACGAGCTCATGGCCCGCGCCGAAGAGCTTGGCACGCTCCTGAGCCGCGAGGAGGGCAAGCCGCTGGCCGAGGGCAAGGGCGAGGTCTACCGCGCCGGGCAGTTCTTCACCTATTACGCCGCCGAATGCCTGCGCCAGCTGGGCGAGAATGCCGACAGCGTCCGCCCCGGCGTCGAGATCGACGTGCGGCGCGAGCCGGTGGGCGTGGTCGCCGTCATCAGCCCGTGGAACTTCCCGACCGCCACCGCCTCGTGGAAAATCGCCCCGGCGCTGTGCTACGGCAACGCGGTGATCTGGAAGCCGGCCAACCTGACCCCGGCCTCGGCGGTCGCGCTGACCGAGATCATCGCCCGGCAGGACATCCCGAAAGGCCTGTTCAACCTCGTCATGGGGGCGGGGGGCAGCAT
>RFKM01000328.1 GCA_003694465.1 Alphaproteobacteria bacterium | reverse complement strand
GGATCAGGATCGAGCCCAGGGCCGAGGTGTCGGCCACCGCCGAGCCCGACAGCCCCGCGAAAAGGATCGAGCTGAGAATGTTCACATGCGCGAGGCCGCCGCGCAGATGGCCCATCAGCGCCTGGCTGAAATCGACAAGGCGGGTGGTGATGCCGCCACGGTTCATCACCTCGCCAGCCAGAACGAAGAACGGAAGCGCCATCAGCGGGAAGCTGTCCATCCCGTTGTAAAGGTTACGGTAAAGCAGCGCGATGTCGCGCTCCTGGCCGTTCAGCCAAAGCAGCAGCCCCGGCGAAAGGAGCAGCGCGAAAAAGACCGGCAGGCCGATCATCAGGAAGACGAGGAAGACCGGCAGAAACAGCGCAAGCATCACTCGGCACTCCCCAGCAGGTTGGCCGGCTGATCGAGGCTCGGCAGCTCGGTGCCCGGGCGCAGGAGCTCGACCAGACTGCGCAGGATCAGTTCCACCGTCACCGAGGCAAGGGTGATGACGCAGACGAGAAGCGCGCCGTACATGTAGCGCAGCTTCACGCGGATCGACTCGAAGCCCAGCATGTCGAGCGGCAGGCGCAGCGAGGACGAATCGAAATTGCCCCCGAAGCCGAAGGTGTGGTTGATCCCGTGGCCGATGGCCTCGACCAGCACCAGCAGCGACAGGCCGAGCAGAACGAGGCTGAGCACGAGGCCGGCCCGGCGCGGCAGGGCGGCGTGCAGCATGTCGATGGCCACGAACCCGTTCCAGCGCATCGCCGAAGGGGCAAGGAAGGCCACCATCCAGAGCATCAGGAAGCGGGCCGCCTCGTCGGGCCAGGCCAGCGCATTGTTCAGAACGTAGCGAAAGAAGACCTGCACGAGGATGACCACGACCATCAGCGCCAGCGCCATCCAGCCGAGTTGGCGGAACAGGCGCAAAACCAGCGTGTTGATGGCCGCCAGCAGGCGCAACGCGATGACCATTCGCCGGATCCCTCCCAAGTCCCGCGACTCGCGCCACGGCGTGTGGGCGCGTTTTTATTTCGTTTTTTTCGATCTAATTACGAAACGAATATTCGGTCAAGCCTTCTTTGCATTCCGCATGGTCAAAAGGCGCACGCCGAAATCCCGGCACAGCCTGTCGATCCCGGCCGGGTGGTTCACCGAGGTGACGAGCGCATCGACCTGGCGCAGATGCCCGAAACACACCGGCGCGACATTGCCGAACTTGCTCCCGTCGGCGGCAAGAATGACGGTGCGGGCGCTGGCGATGATCGCCCGGCTGACCGACGCCTCACGCAGATCGTAATCGAGCAGCTCGCCGTTCTGGGCGATGGCCGCCGCCCCGACAATGGCGATGTCGGCCCGGAACTGGCTGATGAATTCGATCGCGGTTTCGCCCAGAATCGCCCCGTCCGAGCCGCGCACCACCCCGCCCGGGACCATAACTTCTAGCCCGACGTGTTTCCTTAACTCATTGGCAAGAAAAACGGAATCGCTGACGACCTTGAGCCCGACATGCCCCCCGAGAAAGGGCGCAATCGCCGCCGTCGTGGTGCCGGCATTGATGATGACGCTGGCATGATCGGGAATCTCGCGCGCCACGCGGCGCCCGATCTCGGCCTTTTCCTCGGCGGCAGTGGCCATGCGTGCCTCGAACGAGGTATATTCCGTGCCCGCCGCCAGCGCCGCGCCTCCGTGGAAGCGGATGATTTGGTTCGCGTCGGCCAGCGCGTTGAGATCCTTGCGTATTGTCTGCGGCGTCGTCGAAAAGGCGGCGGCCAGATCGTCGACCGAAGCCCGCCCGTGCTCCTTCAGGTGTCGCAAGATGCCAAGCTGGCGGGCGGAGGGTTTTCGGGTGGGCTTCATGCGGCAATCCCGGCTGGAGAGACTTTCGTATCTTTCGATTTCAACATGAAACGAAACAAAAGATCAATCCGCAACGCCAGAACGTGCCTCGCACCCGAATCGCCGCCCTTAGCCAGCCAGCGCGGAACCGCGCCCGTGCGGCAGGCTCTCGACGTTGCGCAGTGAGAGCGGAACGCGCGGCGTTGCCACCGGTCGGACGATCTCTCTGGTCATGACGTGGCGAAAGGCGGATTTCCTGATCATGGGCGGTCGTTGCCCCGCGCCAACCCCGGCTGAAATGAGGCTCCTTAGACACAGCCGTCATTCCCGCCTTGACCCTGAGCCTCGGCAAACCGCTTCAGCAAGCCGGGCGGCTCATCCCCCGGCTTGCCGTTGCGCCGGTGCCATCCAGCCCTGCATGTCGACGACTTTCTTGCCGATGGACATTTGGGCGGTTCCGAGCCGAAAAGCCTCGCTCGCTTCGCCGACGAGGTTCCCGCGAAGGTCGTAATGGCGCGCGTAATGGGGAGCCAGATTCAGGACCACGCGGACCGGACGGCCAAAGGCGGGAATGGTCCCGTCTGCACTGACTCGCCCGGGGATCGCCTCCAGGGCCTGCCGCAGGAAAGAGGGCGCATCCGCGGACAGGTCGAAATCCACGCGCTTGCGCAGAGCGGACCCGGTCAGCGCCGCCACGAAGACCGGAGATCTGCGCGCCCGCCTGACCGCTGCCACCGGGCTCGAGGCCGATGCGCTCGACATCCTGCAAGCCCAGGCCGAGGCTCTCAGGACCTGGCTGCGGTCCGAAGGATACACCCAATTCGACTGCGAGGTGCCGATCCAGCGGCGCGAAGCCACGGGCGCCGAATTCAACGGCGTCATCGACCTTCTGGCCGAGGGCGACGGCAAACGCCTGATCCTCGACCACAAGTCAGGCAGCGGGCGCATGGCCGATTATCTGCCCCAGCTCCTTGCCTATCGTGAGCAGCTGGTCAGGCTTGGCGGCGACAAGGCCACCGACATCGCGGTGCACTGGATCGACAGCGCGACGGTCGAGCTTGTGTTGCGCGGGCAATAGGCGTCATTTCCGGCCGGACCCCGAAAGGGCCGCACCCGCCTTTCGCAGCTGTTCGGCCATCATGTCGCACAAGGCAGACGGTGCTACGATCTCGACCTGATCGCCCCAGCGGAAAAGATGCCAGCACATCTCCTGCAGGCCGCCGGCGCGAAACCGCACGATCAGGCTTCCGTCCGGGGCTTCGGCCATTTCCTGCTGCGGGTGGAACAGAAACTGGCGCGCGTCTTTCGCGGCCTCCGGCGTGAAGCGCCAGACCACGTCGTGGACTTCTTCCTGCCAGATCCCGAAAGACCGCTCCATCCAGGCCCGAAGATCGAAGCCGGGCGGGCGCTCGAACGCCTCGTTGGTCACCTCGACGCGCTCGAACCCCGCGAGGGCGAACAACCGCACGTCCTCGGCCCAGGCGCTGTAGGCGACAAGATACTGGCGACCGTCGCCCAGCAGCATGGCCAGCGGGCCAATCCGGGCATTGCGGCTGAGCAGGCCGGTGGCGCGGGCGCGATGATCGGCCTCGATCCAGACCCCGGCAAGGATGGCATGGCGCAGCCCTTTCAGGGTGTCCTCGGAGATGCGTTCGCGCGGGCCGGGCCGCAGGGCCACGCCATCGGCCTCGAGCAACGCGGCGATATCGGGCTCGAGCCGGGTGCGCG
>RFKM01000327.1 GCA_003694465.1 Alphaproteobacteria bacterium | reverse complement strand
TCACTCACGGGCCAGCCGATCCACCGAAAATCTGCGCCACTTCGCCAGGCCCCGGAAAGCCGGGGGGGCTCGTCCATCAAGGCACGCGGCCTGAGGGTGGGGGCGATGGTCTTGCGGCCATGAGAACGGTTCGGTGGCTTGCCGGTCATGCCAGGGCCATAGCCCAGACCGACAGCGCCTGCCAAGGGGGCGCGCCAAGATGACGGATGAGCGCCTGCCTCGTGGCGGCGGCCCCCGGCAAGATCAGGGGGCGGGAGTGCCGCCCCATACTCGGCCGAGGCCGCCCCTTGCCCTGTATCAGCGACCCGGCTCTTCCGGCACGCCGCGCGGGGCGTCGCCCACGATCAGCACGTCGCGTTCGGGCGTGGCGATCGCTTCGAGAAGGCCCGCGCTGATTTCCGCGTCGGTGAGCCAGCGCGTGCCCCGCCGCCCCAGAAGAACGCGCTGGCGGCGCACCTGCGGCGGGGCGGGCGGGTCGATCCGCGCCAGCGCCCCATCTGCCAGCGCCGCCGAACTGTGGATGCGAATCGAACGCCCCCCGGGGCGCAACCGAGCCTCAAGATGGGGAACCAGCCAGAGCCCGTCGCGATGCAGCCAGGAAATCGCGAGGTCGAAGCGCGACTCCATCGGCGGCAGGGCATCGGCCGCGGCGGGCCTGTCGCTCCAGTCCAGCACCAGTGCCGTGGCACCGATCTTTTCGGCCAGAACCTGCGGCCTGCGCGCAGCCATGACGAGGCTTTCGCAGCGGGGCGCGATCGCGCCACAGGCATCCCGCAACATGCCCGTGCCCCCGATGACGAAGACCCGACCCAGCGATGGCCCGGAAAGGGCACCGGGGCGCTTGGCCGGGCGTCCTCCCGCCTCGGTCATTTTCCATCGTCGCGGAAGATCCCGGCGGGCGGATCGGCAATGATGCGGCCCGCGGCAAGGTCAACGGTGGGCACCGCCGCGCGGGTGAAGGGCAGAAGGGCGGGCGTCTTCAGCCCCGGGCCGGTGACTTCGAGCAGGTCGCCGGCGCCGTGGTTATGCACCGCGCTCACCCGCCCGAGGCGCTGGCCGCCGGTGTCGAACACGTCAAGGCCGATGAGATCGGCATGATAGAACTCGTCATCGGGCAGCGTGGGCAGGGCGTCGCGGTCGGCATAAAGGCGCAGGCCGCGCAGGGCCTCGGCCTCTTCGCGTGTGGAAACGCCGCTGAGCCGGGCGGCAAAGCCCTTCGGAATCGGGCGCACCAGCGTGACCTCGAAGCTGCGCGTGCCGTCCTCGCTCCAGAGCGGGCCATAGGCGGCGATGGCCTCGGGCTCGGCAGTGAAACTTTTCAGCCGCACCTCGCCACGCACGCCGAAGGCCCCCGCCAGCGCGCCGACACAGATGCGTTTCTCGCTCATCGCGTCCCTCTCCCTGTGCGGGCGGCGCGCGGCACTTTGTCCGGCGCCGCCCTGCGGGGGTCTTGCCTTATTCGGCGGCGTCCTCGGCCGGCGCTTCGGCGGCCTCGGCAGCGCGGGCAGCGCGCTTCTCGGCGCGTTCCTGCGCGGCCTTGCCGGGCTGACCCTTCTTCGGGTTGTTGCGCACCTTCTTCTCGAGCACGCCGGCGGCCTCGAGCATCCGCGCAACCCGGTCGGTCGGCTTGGCGCCCTTGTCGAGCCAGGCCTTCACGCGGTCGAGGTCCATCTTCACCCGGTCTTCCGAATCCTTCGGCAGCAGCGGGTTGTAGGTGCCGAGCTTCTCGATGAAGCGGCCGTCGCGCGGCATGCGGCTGTCGGCCGCGACGATGCGGTAGAAGGGGCGCTTTTTCGAGCCGCCGCGGGCAAGACGGATTTTCATAGCCATGGTGTTTCTCCTGTGTCTGGCTGATGCGAGGGCCTCAGGCCCCCTCGTTGCGGTGTTTCTCGTGGTGATGGATGACTTCCCGAATGATGAAATTCAGGAAAGCCTTGGCGAAGTCAGGGTCGAGATCGGCCTGTTTCGCCAGGTCTTCGAGCCGTTCGATCTGCTGGGCCTCGCGGACCGGATCGGACGGGGGAAGATCGTGTTCGGCCTTCAGCCGGCCCACCGCCTGGGTGTGCTTGAAGCGTTCGCCGAGGGTATAGACGAGGATCGCGTCGAGACGATCGATCGAGGCGCGATGCTCCTTCAGAAGCGCCGCGGCGCGGGCGACATCGTCGCGCTTGGAAGGCTGCGGTTTCCGGTCGGTCATGGGCGGGGCTCCAGGCTCTCGGGTCCGGGGTGGCGCCAGATGTTGAGCGGCACGCCGGTGGGATGGTTGAAGGCGCCCTCGCGCCGGGCGCCAAGCCGGGTGGCAAGGGCCTCGGAGCGGGCATTGCCACCCTCGATCAACGAGATCGCCGTGTGCCAGCCGAGAGTTTCATAGGCGAAGCGGCGCGCGGCACGGGCGGCCTCGAAGGCAAACCCCTTGCCCTCGGCATGGTCCATCAGCGTCCAGCCGATCTCGCGGTCGGGCCAGCCCTCGGGCTGCCACAGGCCGACGCGGCCGAGGTAGCGCCCGCCGGCCTTGTCCTCGAGCGCCCAGAAGCCGAAGCCGCGCAGCGCCCAATGGCCGATCATCGCGGCGACGGCACGCCAGACCCGTTCGCGCGGGAGCGGCCCGCCCACCCAGCGCGAGCGCTCCGTGGCAAAGAAGGCGGCCTCTTCCTCGATGTCGCCGGGGCGCATGGCGCGCAGGATCAGCCGCTCGGTCTCGAGCGTCGGGATGGTGATGGTGGTGGGCGCAAGGGCGGGGGCGTTCATGCGTAGGCCTCCATGCCGCCATCGGCGAGCGCCGCGCGTGAGGGGTGGCGGTAGACCAGGACGGGCGGTTCCTCGTCGTCGGGCTTCGGCGCGTCGGGGTCGAGCGCGCAGCCCAACCGTTCGGCCAGCCGGATCGAGCGGGTGTTGCCCGCGTCGATATAGCTTACCGCCGTTTTCCAGCCGAGCACGGCATAGGCGTGTTCGCGCGCCGCCCAGGCGGCCTCGAAGGCGAGACCGGAGCCCTCGAAGCGGCCGTCCCAGATGATCCAGCTCAGCTCGTGTTCCGGGTGTTCGGCCGGATACCACGGCCCGGTGGCGCCGATGGGCGCGCCATTGTCCTTGAGCACCATCACGAAGGGGCCGAAATCGCGCAGCACCCAATGCCCGACCATATGGCCAAAGGCGCGCCAGGCATCGTGTCTGGTCGTGTTCGGGCCACCGCCGATGAACTGCGCGCGCGGGTCGCGGGCAAACGCGAAATACACATCCCAGTCGCCCGCTTCGGGCGGGCGCAGCACGAGGCGCGGGGTTTCGATATGGTCGAAGGGCAGCTTCACCGGGTCACTTCTTCTTGCCAAGGCCCGACAGGCCCGAGGGCAGTTTCATGCCGCCGCCAAGGCCGGGCAGGCCGCCGGGCATCTGGCTGCCGAGGGCCTTCGCGGCCTCTTCCATCGCCTTCGGGTCGTTCATGTCGGGCATGGCGCCGCCGGGCAGCCCGCCGCCCTTGCCGAACATCCCCCGCATTGCCTGTTTCAGCATGCCGCCCTTGCCCATGCGCCCGAGCTTTTTCATCATGTCGGCCATCTGCC
>RFKM01000326.1 GCA_003694465.1 Alphaproteobacteria bacterium | reverse complement strand
GGCGGGGCATTTCGACCTGGGGCAGGCGCTGTGGCAACCGGCACCGGGGGCTGACGCCTGGGCGGCCTGGCGGGCCTGGGCGGCGCGCGACCTGACGCCCGAGATCGCCGGACTCAAGGGGTTCTGCGCCCATGCGGGCGCCGTGCCCGACACGCCCGAACGGGCGATCTTCCGCGCCACGGAGGCGCTGGGGCTGGAGGCGGACGCGGCCGAGACGGCGTTTCACCGGCTCTTGATGGACCTGGGCGGCTGGACGCAGCACGCGCGCTGGCTGCTGTGGCAGGCCGAGCAGAAAGGCGGCACCGACGGCACGCTCGCCGCGCTTCTGGCCATCCGGCTGACCTGGGAAGAGGCGCTCTTCGCGCAATACCCCGCGCTTGCGCCCCGCTGGGCCGAGGTGGTCCGGGCCCATGCCGAGCCGGTCGCGCCCTCGGCCGACATCGTGATCGACGCGATCCTTCAGGACGCCACCGAACGGGCGCATCAGCGCCGCCTCGCGGCAAGGATGAGCGGCCCCGCGGCGACCGCGGGCGCACGGCCCGCGCTTCAGGCCGCCTTCTGCATCGACGTGCGCTCGGAACCCTTCCGCCGCGCGCTCGAGGCGCAGGCGCCGGGGATCGAGACGATCGGCTTTGCCGGCTTCTTCGGCCTGCCGGTCGCGCATTGCGCGCATGGCTCGGACGTGGTCGAGGCGCATCTGCCGGTGCTGCTGACGCCCGGCCTGCACAGCACCAGCCGGCAGCCCGAGCCGGCCGAGCAGGCCACTCGCATCGCCGCGCGGGCGGTGCGCGCCTGGGGACGGTTCCGGCAGGCGGCGGTGTCCTCCTTCGCCTTCGTCGAGGCGGCGGGGCTGGCCTATGGCGGCAAGCTCATCGCCGGCGCCTTCGGCCGCGCGCACAAGGCCGCGAAAGCCGAACCCGCGCCGCGGCTCGAGCCCGGGCTCGATCCCGCCCGGCGGGCCGAGACGGCGGCGGCCGTGCTCCGGGCGATGGGGCTGACGCGGGGCTTCGCGCCGCTCGTGCTGCTGGTCGGCCACGGCGCGAAGGTGACGAACAACCCGCACGAAAGCGCCTATCACTGCGGCGCCTGCGGGGGGCATGACGGCGCGGTTTCGGCGCGGCTTCTCGCCGGGCTTCTGAACGATCCCGAGACCCGCGCGCATCTGCCGGCCCACGGGATCGAGCTGCCCAAGGACACGCTGTTCCTGGCCGCGCTGCACGAGACGACGACCGACGAGGTGATCCTGTTCGACGCCGACGCGCAGGTGGGCGCCGCCGATGCTTCCCGGATCGCGCTGGCCCGCCGCTGGCTCGCCGCCGCCGGCCGGCAGGTGCGCGCCGAACGCGCCCTGCGCCTGCCCGGCGCGAGGGCCGAAACGGTCGCGGCGCGGGCCACCGACTGGGCCGAGATCCGCCCCGAATGGGGGCTTGCCGGTTGCGCGGCCTTCATCGCCGCCCCGCGCGCGGTGACCGCCGGCAGGGATCTGGGCGGGCGGGCCTTCCTGCACAGCTACGACTGGCGCGGCGACGAGGGCTTTGCCACGCTCGAGTTGATCCTGACCGCGCCGGTGGTGGTGGCCAGCTGGATCAGCCTGCAATATTACGGCTCGAGCCTCGCGCCCGCGGCCTTCGGCGCCGGCAACAAGCTGCTGCACAACGTGACGGGCGGCATCGGCGTGGTCGAGGGCAATGGCGGCAGGCTGCGCGCCGGCCTGCCCTGGCAGGCGGTCCACGACGGGGAGCGGCCGGTGCATGAGCCGCTGCGGCTGAGCGTGCTGATCGAGGCTCCGCAGGAGGCGATCTCGGACATCCTCGCGCGCCACCCCCAGGTCGCGGCGCTGTTCGACAACGGCTGGCTGCATCTGCTGCGGCTCGAGGATGGGCGCGTCGCCGCGCGCTACCGCCCCGGCGCCGGCTGGCGGGCCGAAGCGGACGTCGCGGCGGCGGCCTGATGCTGCCCGCCCTTGCGGCCTTTGGGACGATGCATGGCAAGGAGGCGGCCTTCGGGCCGCCTCTGGCCGCGCTCGGGGTCGCGCTGATCCTGCCCGAGGGCCTCGACACCGACCGCTTCGGCACCTTCACCGGCGAGGTGCCGCGCGCGGGCGACATGACAGCCGCCGCCCGCGCCAAGGCCGAGGCCGCGCGGCGCGTCATCGGCCTCGACGTGGCGCTGGCCAGCGAAGGCGCCTATGGCCCGCACCCGACGATCCCCTTCATCCCGGCGGGCATCGAGATCGCGCTCTGGCGGGACGGCGCGCGCGGCCAAGAGATCGTCGAGCGGCTGGTGGACGAACAGCCCTGTTTCGACCACGCCGAGGCCGCCGATATGGCCGCGCTGGCCCCCTTCCTAGCCCGTATCGGCTTTCCGCAAACGGGGCTGATCGTCGCCCCGGCCAGCGCCCGCCAGCGCCCCCTCGCCAAGGGCCTGCGCGAGGCGGGCGCGCTCGCCGAGGCCGTCGGGCGGGCGGCGCGGGAAAGCGGCGACGGGCGCGCCTTCGTCCAGACCGACATGCGCGCCCACATGAACCCCCGCCGGATGGAGACGCTGCGCCGGCTCGCCCGACGTCTAGCCGACCGGCTCGCCCACCCCTGTCCCGCCTGCGCCGCGCCAGGCTGGGGGATGCTGCGCACCGAAGCCGGCCTGCCCTGCGGATGGTGCGGCCGGCCGACACGCCTCGTCGCGCGCGAAATCCACGGTTGCACCGCTTGCGGGCACAGCAAGGCGATGCCCCGTCGCGATGGCCTCGCCGAGGCCGAGCCGGGCGCCTGCGAGGCCTGCAATCCGTAATGTGAAGCGGCAATATCGAACCTTGGCCGCCCGAAGGACGGAGCAGTGCCGGGCGGTTCGTCGGTCATCGCGATCACGTCGGTCCATCCGTGAGAAGCCTGTGGCGCCGGCCCGCGAACCGCTACCCTGCCGGAACCTCCCGCGCGCCGCGTTCGCGCAAGTACAGATCCCGCGATGGCACGATGTGATCGCGGCAGAGCCTGATGAGGAGATCACGGTCTCCCTCGCGC
>RFKM01000325.1 GCA_003694465.1 Alphaproteobacteria bacterium | reverse complement strand
TGGCCTGACTTGTGGGCCGAGCGGGGCGGGGTGTATCCTCGCGCCATGACCGGCCTCCGATCCAAACCCCGGACCGCCCCCGCCGCCGTGCAGCGGCTTTCGCTGCGCGCCCGGCTTGCGCTGGTGGCGCTGCTCAGCGTCGCGGTGGCTGTGGTCTGGGTGACGAACGACTGGCTCACCGCCCGCTATACCGAGAGCACCCGGGCGCGGGCCGAGCTGCGCATCGCGCTCTACTCGGGCAACCTGATCTCGGAACTGCAGCGCAACTCGGTGGTGCCGCTCTTGCTGGCGCGCGACCCGACGCTGATCAACGCCCTTCATTCGCAAGACTACTCCTCCTCCACCCAGCGCCTGATCTCCTATCGCGACGAGATCGGCGCCGCTTCTCTGCTGCTGCTCGATGCCGACGGGCGCATCGTCGCCGCCACCGACCGCGAGCGCCTCGGTGAATCGCTGCGCCAGGAGCCGTTCTTCGTCGAGGCGCTGCGCGCGAACGACAGCGTCTTTACCACCACCCGCGACGAGGTTGGCACCTATGCCTTCACCTATTCGCGCCGGATCCAGAGCGAGGGGCAACTGCTCGGGGTGATCGCGGTTTCGGTCGATCTGGCGAAGTTCGAGCGCAGCTGGGCGGGCATTTCCGACGCCGTGCTGGTCACCGACAGCGCCGGACAGATCATCCTGACCACCGAGCCGCGCTGGCGCGGGCACACCGAGGCCGAGGCGCTGGCCGAGATCGCCCCGGCCTCGGCGATCGAACGGGCGCTGCGCTCGACTGCCTCCTGGGCCTCGCTGCCGGCCGAGGCGCTGTTCACCGGCAATGCGGTGATCCGGCAGGATGCGCGCATCCCCTTCCAGGGCTGGCGGATCGTCACTTTCACCACCTATGACTCGGTGCGCGAACGGGTGAACGGGGTTCTGGCGCTCGAGATCATGGGCTTTGCGCTGCTCATGGCCTTCACCTTCTATGTCATCAGCCGGCGGGCCACCTCGCGCTCGGTGCTGTTCGAGCGCGAATCGGCCGAGCTGCGCGCGCTCAACGCTGCCCTCCAGCGCGAGATTGCCGAACGCCAGAAGGCCGAGGCCAACCTGCAGGTGGCCGAGCAGACGCTGGCGCAATCGTCGAAACTGGCGGCGCTGGGCGAGATGTCGGCGGCGGTCAGCCACGAGCTCAACCAGCCGCTGGCGGCGATGAAGACCTATCTGGCCGGGGCCAAGCTGCTGCTCCAGCGCAAGCGCCCGGAAGAGGCGCTTTCGTCCTTCCAGCGCATCGACGACCTGATCGAGCGGATGGGGGCGATCACCCGGCAGCTGAAGTCTTATGCGCGCAAGGGCGGCGATGCCTTCGAACCGATCGACGTGCGCGAGGCGATCTCTTCGGCGCTGAGCATGATGGAACCGCAGCTCAAGCGCCGGCAGGTGCGCATCACCCGCAACCTGCCCCGCGCCCCGGTGCGGGTGATGGCCGACCGGGTGCGCCTCGAGCAGGTTCTGATCAACCTGATGCGCAACGCCATCGACGCGACCAAGACGGTCGACGAGCCGCAGGTCGACATCCTGCTGACCGCCGACGAGGAGACGGCGCGCATCTCGGTGCGCGACAACGGCCCGGGGGTGAGCGAACTCGACAAGCTGTTCGAGCCCTTCTACACCACCAAGGCGCCGGGCGACGGCGTCGGGCTGGGGCTGGCGATCTCTTCGGGGATCGTCTCCGATCTCGGCGGCCGGCTGACGGCGCACAATGGCACGGCCGGGGGGGCTGTTTTCGAAGTCGAACTTCCTATCTTCAGGGAGAACGAAGAAGCAAGCGAGGCGGGCGTCGAAGCGGCCGAATGAGCCGTATGCGTCCGGCCGGGCGGGATTGGCCCGGACAACGGCCCGAAGGGGGCCAGGGGTGACGGAACATGGCACGAGCAATGAAGATCGCGATCGTCGATGACGAGCAGGACATGCGCCAGTCGATCAGCCAGTGGCTGGCGCTGTCGGGGTTTGACACCGAAACCTTCCCGTCGGCCGAGGCGGCGCTGAAGGCGGTCGGGCCGAATTATCCCGGCGCGGTGATCTCCGACATCCGGATGCCCGGCATGGACGGGATGACCTTTCTCAAGAAGCTCATGAGCCTCGATTCGGCGCTGCCGGTCATCATGATCACCGGCCATGGCGACGTGCCGATGGCGGTGGAGGCGATGCGGGTGGGGGCCTATGACTTTCTCGAAAAGCCCTTCAACCCCGACCGGTTGACCCAGCTTGCCAAGAAGGCGACCCAGGACCGGCGCCTGACGCTCGATGCCCGCGCCCTGCGCAAGGAGCTGGGCGACGGCACCACGATCATGAAGAAGCTGATCGGCGCCTCGCCGGTGATGGAGCGCCTGCGCGAGGACATTCTCGACATCGGCCAGGCCGAGGGCCACGTGCTGATCGACGGCGAGACCGGCACTGGCAAGACCCTCGTGGCCCATGCGCTGCACGCGGTGGGGGCGAAGGCGGGGCGCAAGTGCGTTGTCGTGCGCCTTGCCGGGCAGGACGAAGCGACGCTCTCGGCGCGGCTGTTCGGGCCGATCGAGGAGGGGGGCGAGGCGCCG
>RFKM01000324.1 GCA_003694465.1 Alphaproteobacteria bacterium | reverse complement strand
TTTCTGGATGAGATCGACGCCGTCGGGCGCCGCCGCGGCTACGGCTACACCGGCGGCGGGCACGACGAGCGCGAGCAGACGCTCAACCAGCTTCTGGTCGAGATGGACGGTTTCGAGGCCAATGAAGGCGTCATCATCATCGCCGCCACCAACCGCAAGGACGTGCTCGACCCGGCGCTGCTGCGCCCCGGCCGCTTCGACCGGCAGGTGACCGTGCCCAACCCCGACATCAAGGGCCGCGAGAAGATCCTGCAGGTTCATGCCCGCAAGGTACCGCTGGGGCCGGATGTCGACCTGCGCATCATCGCCCGCGGCACGCCGGGCTTCTCGGGCGCTGACCTTGCCAACCTCGTCAACGAGGCGGCGCTGATGGCCGCCCGCGTCGGCCGGCGCTTCGTGACGATGGAAGATTTCGAACAGGCCAAGGACAAGGTGATGATGGGCGCCGAGCGCCGCTCGATGGTGCTGACCGACGAGCAGAAGCAGCACACCGCCTATCACGAGGCGGGCCATGCCATCGTCGGGCTGTCGCTGCCGAAATGCGACCCGGTCTACAAGGCCACCATCATCCCGCGCGGCGGCGCGCTGGGCATGGTGGTGAGCCTGCCCGAGATGGACCGGCTCAACTGGCACAAGGACCAGTGCCAGCAGAACCTCGCCATGACCATGGCCGGCAAGGCGGCCGAAATCCTGAAATGGGGCGACGAGGCGGTCTCCAACGGGCCGGCCGGCGACATCATGCAGGCCAGCCAGCTTGCCCGGGCGATGGTGATGCGCTGGGGGATGTCGGAAAAGGTCGGCAATATCGACTATTCCGAGGCCGCAGAGGGCTATCAGGGCAATACCGGCGGCTTCTCCGTCTCGGCCCATACCAAGGAACTCATCGAGGAAGAGGTGAAACGCTTCGTCGAAGAGGGCTACCAGCTGGCGCGCAAGATCCTCGAGGAGAAGCGCGAGGAATGGGAGCGCCTTGCGCAGGGTCTTCTGGAATACGAAACCCTCACCGGCGAGGAGATCAAGCGGGTGATCCGCGGCGAGCCGCCGCACGCGCCCGATGACGAGGACGAGGGCAATGCCCCGGCCGATACCTCGGTTGTGGCGATCCCGAAAACCCGCCCGCGCAAGAAGCCCAAGGGCGACGGCGGGATGGAGCCCGAACCGACGGCGTGACCGGCAAGGCGCGCAAAAGATATCCCGGGGCCTGTGAAGGGTTCCGGGATTTTCCTTTGCGCCCGGCCTGATCGCCCGGCGCGGCCGATATCGGAACCGCCGTTTCCTTTCGGCAACCGGCGTTTCCGCCCGGCGGCGAAACCGCGTGCGGAAATGTCGGAATTGGCCCTTTGCGCGCACCTCGGGCGGCTATACCCGAGGGACAGATTGCCGCAGCGGAGGACCACGCCATGAGCTTCAAGACCGATATCCAGATCGCCCGGGAAGCGAACAAGAAACCGATCCAGCAGATCGGGGCCAAGCTTGGCATCCCGGAGCAGGAGCTCATTCCCTTCGGCCATGACAAGGCCAAGGTCAGCCAGTCGTTCATCCGCTCGCTGGCAGACCGCCCCGACGGCAAGCTCATCCTCGTCACCGCGATCAACCCGACCCCGGCCGGCGAGGGCAAGACCACAACCACCGTCGGCCTCGGCGACGGGCTCAACGCCATCGGCAAGAAGGCGGCGATTGCCATTCGCGAGGCCTCGCTCGGGCCGAACTTCGGCATGAAGGGCGGGGCGGCCGGCGGCGGTTATGCGCAGGTCGTGCCGATGGAAGACATGAACCTGCATTTCACCGGCGACTTCCACGCCATCACCTCGGCCCACAACCTGCTCTCGGCGATGATCGACAACCACATCTACTGGGGCAACGAGCTTGGCATCGACGAGCGCCGGGTGACGTGGAAGCGGGTGGTCGACATGAACGACCGCGCCCTGCGCGACATCGTCGTCAGCCTCGGGGGCGTGGCCAACGGCTTCCCGCGGCAGACCGGTTTCGACATCACCGTGGCCTCGGAAGTCATGGCGATCCTGTGCCTCGCCGACGATCTCGACGATCTGCGCGACCGCCTCGGGCGCATCGTCGTCGCCTATACCCGCGAGCGCAAGCCGATCACCTGCCGCGATATCGGCGCCGACGGGGCGATGACCGTTCTGCTCAAGGACGCGATGCAGCCCAACCTCGTGCAGACGCTCGAAAACAACCCCGCCTTCGTCCATGGCGGCCCCTTCGCCAATATCGCCCACGGCTGCAACAGCCTGATCGCCACCCGCACGGCGCTGAAACTGGCCGATTACGTGGTGACGGAAGCGGGCTTCGGGGCCGATCTCGGCGCCGAGAAATTCATGGACATCAAGTGCCGCAAGGGCGGGCTGGCGCCGTCGGTGGTGGTGCTGGTGGCCACGGTGCGGGCGCTGAAGATGAACGGCGGCGTGGCCAAGGCCGATCTCGCCCAGCCGAACGTCGAGGCGGTAGAGGCCGGCTGCGCCAACCTCGGCCGCCATATCGAGAACCTCAAGAGCTTCGGCGTGCCGGTGGTGGTGGCGATCAACCATTTCGTCACCGACACCGACGCCGAGATCGAGGCGGTGAAGGCCTATGCCGAGGCGCAGGGGTCCGAGGCGATCGTCGCCCGCCACTGGGCCGAGGGCTCGAAGGGGATCACCGAGCTTGCCACCCGCGTGGCCGAGATCGCCGATGCCGGGATCAACCATTTCGCCCCGCTCTACCCCGACGACATGGGCCTCTTTGCCAAGATCGAGACCATCGCCAAGCGCATCTACCGCGCCGACGAGGTGCTGGCCGACAAGAAGATCCGCGACCAGCTGCGTGCCTGGGAGGCCGAGGGCTACGGAGACCTGCCGATCTGCATGGCCAAGACGCAATATTCCTTCTCGACCGACCCGAACCTGCTGGGCGCGCCCACTGGCCATTCGGTGCCGATCCGCGAGGTGCGGCTCTCGGCCGGCGCCGGTTTCATCGTCGTCATCTGCGGCGCGATCATGACCATGCCGGGCCTGCCCTCGAAGCCGGCGGCAATGTCGATCGGCATCAACGAGGCCGGCGAGGTGGAGGGCTTGTTCTAGCCGGTATACTATGGCATACCAAGCGGCGCGGCCCCGTCGCCGCGCCGATTGCAAGGAGAATGCCATGAACGAACGCGCCTTCCGCGCCGCGCTGATCGACGGCAAGGCCATCGCGGCGAAGATCCGCGCCGAAGTCGCCGAAGAGGCGCGCGCGCTGGCCGAGGCCGGCTGGGCGCCGCGCCTCGTCTCGGTCTCGGTGGGCGATACCGCCGCTTCCGAGCTCTACGTGCGCAACCAGCAGAAGCAGGCCGCCAGCGCCGGGGTCGAATTCGAGGCGCGGGCCTATCCCGAGGAAACCTCGCTCGAACAGCTCATCGGCATCCTGCAGGGCCTCAACCATGACCCCCGCGTCAACGGCATCATCATCCAGCGCCCGCTGCCCGCGCATATCCCGGTCAAGGCGCTGCAAAAGGCGGTGCACCCGCTCAAGGATGTCGAGGGCATGCACCCGGCCTCGATCGGCAACATCGTCTACAACGATCTCGCCCTCGGCCCCTGCACGGCGGTGGCGGCGGTGGAGATCCTGAAGACGCTGCCGCTGAAGATCGAAGGGCTCGACGTGACGGTGATCGGCCATTCCGAGATCGTCGGCAAGCCGATCGCCTTCCTGCTGATGGGGCTCGGGGCGACGGTGACGGTCTGCCACCACATGACGCGCTCGGTGGCGATGCATTCGCGCGCCGCCGATGCGGTGTTCGTCGCCGTCGGCAAGCCGGGGCTGGTGACGGGCGACATGATCAAACCCGGCGCGGCGGTGATCGACATCGGCATCAACCGGGTCGATGGCAAGACCGTGGGCGATGTCGATTTCACCTCCGTCGCCGAGGTGGCCGGCTGGCTGACCCCGGTGCCCGGCGGCGTCGGCCCGGTGACCGTGGCGACGCTGATGAAGAACGCGGTTCTGGCCACGCGCCTGCAAATGGAACATTACCGGGACGCCTACCAAACCACCGACATCTGAAAGGACAAGGGCATGACGGCAAGGATCATCGACGGCAAGGCCTTCGCGGCGAAGGTGCGCG
>RFKM01000323.1 GCA_003694465.1 Alphaproteobacteria bacterium | reverse complement strand
GTCTATGACGAGGGCATCAAGGGCCTCGACGAGGAGCGCCTGATCGAGGCGGCCGAGAACGTCACCCGTGGCGTGCCGATCGCGACCCCGGTCTTCGACGGCGCCAAGGAGGCCGACATCAACGACGCGCTGCAGCGCGCCGGGTTCGATACCTCCGGGCAGTCGGTGCTCTTCGACGGGCGCACCGGCGAGCAGTTTGCCCGCCCGGTGACGGTCGGGGTGAAATACCTGCTCAAGCTGCACCACCTTGTCGACGACAAGATCCACGCCCGCTCGACCGGCCCCTACAGCCTCGTCACCCAGCAGCCGCTGGGCGGCAAGGCGCAGTTCGGCGGCCAGCGCTTCGGCGAGATGGAAGTCTGGGCGCTCGAAGCCTACGGCGCGGCCTACACGCTGCAGGAGATGCTCACCGTCAAGTCGGACGATGTCGCCGGCCGCACCAAGGTCTACGAATCGATCGTCAAGGGCGAGGACAACTTCGAGGCCGGCGTGCCCGAGAGCTTCAACGTGCTCGTAAAGGAAGTGCGGGGTCTCGGCCTCAACATGGAACTCCTGGATGCGGAGGATGAGGAGTAGGCCGCGGCCGCTCCTCTCCCATCCCCTCAGACAAGGAACGCAAGATGAACCAGGAACTCACCACCAACCCGTTCAACCCGCTGGCCTCGCCCAAGATCTTTGACGAGATCAAGGTTTCGCTCGCCAGCCCGGAACGGATTCTCAGCTGGTCCTACGGCGAGATCAAGAAGCCCGAGACGATCAACTACCGCACCTTCAAGCCCGAGCGCGACGGCCTGTTCTGCGCCCGCATCTTTGGCCCGATCAAGGATTACGAGTGCCTGTGCGGCAAGTACAAGCGGATGAAATACAAGGGCGTCGTCTGCGAGAAATGCGGCGTCGAGGTCACGCTTCAGAAGGTCCGGCGCGAGCGCATGGGCCACATCGAACTGGCCGCGCCGGTCGCGCATATCTGGTTCCTGAAGTCGCTGCCCAGCCGCATCGGCCTGATGCTCGACATGACCCTGCGCGATCTCGAGCGGATTCTCTACTTCGAGAATTACGTGGTGATCGAGCCGGGCCTGACCGATCTGCACTACGGCCAGCTGATGACCGAGGAGGAATACCTCGACGCGCAGGATCTCTACGGCACCGATGCCTTCACCGCCAACATCGGCGCCGAGGCGATCCGTGAGATGCTCGCCCAGATCGACCTCGAGGCCGAGGCCGAGCAGCTGCGCGCCGACCTCAAGGAAGCCACCGGCGAGCTGAAGCCGAAGAAGATCATCAAGCGGCTGAAGATCATCGAGAATTTCATCGAGTCCGGCAACCGCCCGGAATGGATGATCCTGACGGTGATCCCGGTGATTCCGCCCGAACTGCGCCCGCTGGTGCCGCTCGATGGTGGCCGCTTCGCGACCTCGGATCTCAACGATCTCTATCGCCGGGTCATCAACCGCAACAACCGCCTGAAGCGGCTGATCGAGCTGCGCGCGCCCGACATCATCGTGCGCAACGAAAAGCGGATGCTGCAGGAATCGGTCGACGCGCTGTTTGACAACGGCCGCCGCGGCCGGGTCATCACCGGCGCCAACAAGCGCCCGCTGAAATCGCTCTCCGACATGCTCAAGGGCAAGCAGGGCCGGTTCCGCCAGAACCTGCTCGGCAAGCGGGTCGACTTCTCGGGCCGTTCGGTGATCGTGACCGGCCCCGAACTCAAGCTGCACCAGTGCGGCCTGCCGAAGAAGATGGCGCTCGAACTGTTCAAGCCGTTCATCTATTCGCGGCTCGAGGCCAAGGGCCTCAGCTCGACGGTGAAACAGGCCAAGAAGCTGGTCGAGAAAGAGCGCCCCGAGGTCTGGGACATCCTCGACGAGGTGATCCGCGAACATCCGGTGATGCTCAACCGCGCGCCGACGCTGCACCGCCTCGGCATCCAGGCCTTCGAGCCGGTGCTGATCGAGGGCAAGGCGATCCAGCTTCACCCGCTGGTCTGCTCGGCCTTCAACGCGGACTTCGACGGCGACCAGATGGCCGTGCACGTCCCGCTGAGCCTTGAGGCGCAGCTGGAAGCGCGCGTGCTGATGATGTCCACCAACAACGTGCTGTCGCCGGCCAACGGCGCGCCGATCATCGTGCCGTCCCAGGACATGGTTCTGGGCCTGTATTACGTGTCGATGGAGCGCGAAGGCATGAAGGGCGAAGGCATGGCCTTTGCCGATGTGGACGAGGTCATCCACGCGCTGGAAGCCGGCGAGGTGCATCTGCACGCCAAGATCACCGCCCGCGTGCCGCAGGTGGACGAGGACGGCCAGATCGTCATGAAGCGCTACGAGACCACGCCCGGCCGCGTCAAGCTGGGCGCGCTGTTGCCGCTGAATGCCAAGGCGCCGTTCGACCTGGTCAACCGCCTGCTGCGCAAGAAAGAGGTGCAGCAGGTCATCGACACGGTCTATCGCTATTGCGGTCAGAAAGAGTCGGTCATCTTCTGCGACCAGATCATGGTGCTGGGTTTCCGCGAGGCGTTCAAGGCCGGCATTTCGTTCGGCAAGGACGACATGGTCATCCCCGAAGAAAAGTGGAAGATCGTCGAGGAAACCCGCGAACAGGTCAAGGATTTCGAACAGCAGTACATGGACGGCCTGATCACCCAGGGTGAGAAATACAACAAGGTCGTCGATGCCTGGTCGAAGTGCAACGACCGCGTCACCGATGCGATGATGAACGCCATCTCCGCCGTGACCAAGGACGAGAACGGCGCCGACAAGGAGCCGAACAGCGTTTACATGATGGCGCATTCGGGCGCGCGGGGCTCGGTCACCCAGATGAAGCAGCTGGGCGGCATGCGCGGCCTGATGGCCAAGCCTTCGGG
>RFKM01000322.1 GCA_003694465.1 Alphaproteobacteria bacterium | reverse complement strand
GTTCGAGGGCGCGCCAGAGCCGGGCCTTGCCGATGTAACACCAGGGGCAGATCGGGTCGGAAAAGATGAAAACATCGAGCATGGGCACGAGATAGCGCGAATGGGCAGGGGAGGAAAGCCGAACCGGGTGCGCGCGCGGTTTTTGCGGTCTCCTGCGTGCGGCCCCGATCAGACTGGCGTGCCGGCATGGGGAAGGGCCGACGGGGCGGGAGAGCTTCGATGAAGCGCGCCGCACGGCGGCGGTCCGGCGATCCGTTCCCGGAGCCGGAAACGGCAAGGAAAAACCTGACGCCTTTCGCCCCGCCGCCAATCATGAGCCGGCTCTGTGGGAGGAGATGACATGAAGCTTGCATCCATTGTCGCCCGCGCGGCCCTCGCCGTCAGCCTGGCGCTTCAAGCATTTTCCGAGCAACTCACCGCGCGCATTGCGCTCCAGCTGCCGCTCAAGAGCCACCGCGGCCAGAACCTGCTCTTGTTCAAGGACGGGGTCGAGAAGGCCTCGAACGGCGAAATCAAGGTCGAGATCTACGACAGCGCCCAGCTATACAAAGACAAGGAAGTGCCCGCCGCCGTCGGCGGCGCGCCGACGCTGATCTCGGGCTCCGAGCAATATCTGGCCTATCAGCGCGGCACGGTCGACATCGGCATGACCGGCGTCTCCGGCGTCAAGTCGCGCAAGCTGTGGGAGGTGATGGACACGATCACGGTGACCAATCACGCCGATATCGAGTTCATCGTCGTCGCCAACACCGACTGGTGGAACGGCCTGACCGACGCGCAGCGCCAGATCATCTCGGATGCGGCGCGCAAGGCCGAGATCGACGTGCGCGACCGCGTCTCGCAGATCGAGGCCGATGCCTATGCCGCCGCCGAGGCGCACGGCATGACGATCCATCACCCCACCGCCGAGGAAATCGAGCTGTGGAAAGCGGCCGCGGCCCCGGTCTATGACAGTTCCCTCGAAAAGGCCGGCGATCTGGGCCGGCAGCTGATCGACGCTGCCCGCGCGTTCTGAACCCTCGCACCGGGGCGGCCCGCCGCCGCCCCGGCTTCTCCCTTTTTCCTGGGCCCGAGACCGACATGACAGCATTCGCCCGGTTCGTGACCGCGCTGGCGTCGATCGCCGTGGCCCTGTTCGTCCGGCGGGCTTCATGCTGACCTACGAGGTTTTGGCGCGCTATTTCTTCGTCCGCCCGACGATCTGGGCGGCCGAGCTCAGCCAGGCCTGCCTGATCTGGGGCACGCTGATCGCCGCGCCCTGGGCCCTGCGCGAGCGCCGCCACATCCGCATCACGGCGCTGGTCGCGCTGCTGCCGGGCCGGGGGCGGCTGGCGGCCGATCTCGTCTCGATGCTGGCGGTGGCGCTGTTCGCCGCGGTCGTGCCGAAATATGGCTGGGACATCTTCCTCGACAGTTTCCGCCGCGGCCGCACGACGGGCTCGATGCTCGACCTGCCGGTCTGGATCGTCGAACTGGCGGTGCCCTTCGGCATGGCCATGCTGCTGGCGCAGGCGCTGATCGAGGCGGCCCGCGCCGCGCGTGGTGAAATCGTCGCCGAGGGAGAGCCGGGCGAATGACCGTTGCCGCGATCCTCGCCGCGCTTTTCGCATTGCTGCTGATCGGCGTGCCGGTGGCCTTTGCCCTCGGGCTTCTGGGGCTGGGCATGCTCGGGCTGGGCGGATTTTCCCCGCTGATGGCGCCGCAGGCGGTGCTGTCGACGCTCGACGGGTTCATCCTGCTCTCGGTGCCGCTGTTCCTGCGGATGTCCAACGTGCTGCTGCGCGGCGGGGTGGGGCGCGATCTGTTTTCCGCGGTGCAGGCCTGGGTCGGGCACTGGCCCGGCGGGCTGGCGGTGGCGACGGTGATTTCCTGCGGACTGTTCGCGGCGATCTCGGGTTCATCGGTGGCGACGGCGGCAACGATCGGCACCGTGGCCATTCCGGAAATGGTCGCCCGCGGCTATCCGCGCCGCTTCGTCTATGGCCTGCTGGCGGCGGGGGGGACGCTGGGCATACTGATCCCGCCGTCGATCCCGATGATCGTCTATGGGTTCGTCACCGAGGAATCGGTCATCGCCCTGTTCCTGGCGGGGATCGGGCCGGGGATCGCGCTGCTGGTGCTGTTTTCGGGCTATGCGATGGTCCATTCCATGCTCACCGGCATGGGGCGCAGCCCCCGCATGCCCTGGCCCGAGCGCTGGCGGACCACGGCGCGCGCCCTGCCTTCGCTGGCGCTGGCGGCGCTGGTGGTGGCGGGCATCTATTCCGGCGCCTTCACCCCGACCGAGGCCGCGGCGATCGGCTTTGCCGCGGCGGTTCTCATCACCGCGGTGGTGTTGCGCTCGCTGACATGGGCGGGCTTCCGCGCCGCGGCGATGGATTCGATGGCGACGACCGTTGCCATCCTGCTGATCATCGCCGGGGCCAAGGTCTTCGGCAAGGCGATCACCCTCTACCGCATCCCGCAGGAGCTGAGCGCCTTCATTTCCGACGTGGTGGCAACGCCGGCGCTTTTCGTGCTGCTGGTGGGGGCGATCCTCGTGGTCATGGGGCTGGTGCTCGAGGCGCTGTCGATGGTGCTGATCATGACACCGGTGCTGGTGCCGGCGGCAATGGCGATGGGGTTCGATCCGATCTGGTTCGGCGTCGTCATGGTGATCATGGTCGAAGCGGCGCTGATCACCCCGCCGGTGGGCCTCAACCTCTACGTGATCCAGTCGGTGGCACGTTCCACGCTTGGCGACGTGGCGCGCGGGGCGCTGCCGTTCCTTTTGCTGATGTTCCTGTGCGTGCTGCTGCTGTATCTGTTCCCCGACCTTGCCCTTTACATCCCGTTCAAGCTGTGAGGCCCTGATGACGTCCCCCGCCGCCCGCCTGCGCGCCCTTCTGGCGCAACCGAAGCTGCACGTGATGCCCTGCGCCTATGACGCGCTATCGGCCAGGCTCGTCGAACAGGCCGGGTTCGATCTGACCTTCATGACCGGCTTCGGCGCCTCGGCCAGCCGGATCGGCGCGCCCGATCTCGGGCTGATGAGCTATGGAGAGGTGGTGGATCAGGCCCGCAACATCGCCGCCGCCGTGCGCATCCCCGTCATCGGCGACGGCGACACCGGCTATGGCAACGCGATGAACGTGCGCCGAACGGTCGAGGGATTTGCCCGCGCCGGATGCGCGGCGGTGATGATCGAGGACCAGCTCGCCCCGAAGCGCTGCGGCCATACCCCGGGCAAGGCGGTGGTCGGGCGGGCGGAGGCCGCCGATCGGATCCGCGCGGCGGTCGATGCCCGCGACGAGGGCGCCGACATCCTGATCCTTGCGCGCACCGATGCCCGCCACGAGCACGGCCTCGGCGAGGCCATCGACCGGGCCCGGATGTTTGCCGAACTGGGGGCCGACATCCTCTTCGTCGAGGCGCCCCGGAGCGAGGCCGAGATGCGCGAGATCTGTGCCGCGACGCAGACCCCGCAGATGGCCAATATCGTCGAGGGCGGCGAAACCCCCGACCTGCCGCCCGAGGCGCTGGAAGAGATCGGGTATCGCATCGCCGCCTATCCGCTCACGCTGATGTCGGTGGCGATGCAGGCGATGGTCGACGTGCTCGAGGCCATGAAACAGGGCCGCCCGCGCACGGGGTTGATGGATTTCGCCGAACTGCGCCGCCGGGTCGGGTTTGACGAGTATTATGAAACCTCCGAACGCTACGCCTCGTCGGCCCGCCCCGTGACGCCAGCCAAGGGGGCGCGCTGACCTCCCCTAGGCGGCAGGTGCCCGCGAAAGGCCTGGCGCGGTGCCCACGCTGTGCCCTCGGAGGCCGCCGTGCGACGGGCGGGACGGTGCGCGCCATGGCCCGGCGTTGAACGCGGCCGGCCGGGGTGTCGACAGCCCCCGCCGACGGGCTGGCGTGCGCAAGGGTGCCCGCGGCGCGTGCCGGGCTCCTTCCGGGCCGCCGAGCGCCTGTCGGCGCGGTCGGGCGGGTGCGCACCCGGCCCGGGGCGGACGGTCTTGGGCAGACGCCGCGCGCACGGCCGAGACCTTCGTGACCACCACCCGCGCGATGGGGCTGCAGATGCCCCCGGGGCAAGCGTCAAGCCCCGGCAGAACACGGGCGGGAGGTCCCGTCGCACCTACCACGCCAGGGCCTGCACCTCCCGGGTTTTCAACGAAGGGCGCGCGGCCGGCATCGGTGGGCGTTGGGGATTTTGCCGTGCTGCGGCCAGTTCCGGGAAGATCGCAAGGATTTCTTCGCGCTGCGCCGCTCCGACGGTGCCCAGCGACCAGTCCCCGGGCTGGAAGCTCTCGCTCCATGCGCCGTTGGCCAGAACCAGCTCGTGGCGCTCGAACATGATGTGCACGTAGTCGACCTCGGCCGGGGCGAGGCGCTCGATTCCCGGCCGCCCCACCAGGGCGTTCGCCGCCGCCAGAACCTCGGGCTCGCCATAAAGCAGCTGGGCCCGGGGCGTGGCCAGCAACATGCGGTGCTGCGGCGAGACCACAAGGTCGCGTTCGGGCAGGTTGTTGCCAAGGGCGCCGGCACGGATGCGCACCGGCCGAAGCGGGGGCCGCGCGCGCAGGGAAGCGGTGGCGAAATGCTGCCGCCCGATCCAGCTG
>RFKM01000321.1 GCA_003694465.1 Alphaproteobacteria bacterium | reverse complement strand
TTTCATACCTGTGCCTACAATGCCGGGGCGCTGAAGGCACTGGCCGGCGTGACCGTGGACGAACTTGCCCTCGAGGCGCTTTTCGACACCGCCCGGGCTCAACCCGCCGAGGCGGCCTCGGCCCTGCGCGCCGACCTCGAGGGGGCGGTGCAGGGGCTGGAGTCGGTCAACCAGCCGGAACTCGACCGCTCCCTGCGGCTCAAGCTGGCGCTGGACGATCTGCGCGGGCGCGGCGGCTACGATGCCTTCGCGATTCGCTGCTGGCCGGAAACCTTCACCGAATATGGCGGGGCGGTCTGCGGCCCGGCGGCGCTGATGGGCGAGGCGCGCGTGCCCTGCGCCTGTGAAGCCGACGTTTATGGCGCGCTCACCCAGCTGGTGCTGAAGGAGGCGGCCGGTGCGCCGGTGTTCCTGACCGACCTTGTCGATGTCGATGCGGATGACGATACCGCCGTCGTCTGGCATTGCGGGCAGGCGCCGATGTCGATGCGCGACCCCGACGCCCCCGTCGAGGCGACGATCCACACCAACCGCCGCCAGCCGCTCCTGCTGCAATTCCCGCTGCGGCCCGGGCGCGTGACCCTCATGCGCATCAGCCAGGCCCGCGGGCAGGCCCAGATGGTGCTGGCCGGCGCTCGGATGCTGAAGCGGCCCATGGCCTTCACCGGCACGTCGGGCGTTCTGCGTTTCGACCGGCCCGCGGGCGAGGTGCTCGAGCGCCTCGTTGCCAGCGGCCTCGAACATCACATGGCCCTTGCCTACGGCGATCACCGCGCGCCCCTGCGCGAGGCCGCCGGGGCGATGAACCTTCCTCTTCTGGAGCTCTGACATGACCTTGCGTTACGGCCTGATCGGATCGGGCATGATGGGACAGGAACACATCCGCAACCTCAACCTTCTCGAGGGCTGCGAGGTGGCGGCCATCGCCGACCCCGACCCCGAGATGCGGGCGCTTTCGGTCCGCAACGCCGGCGGCACGGCAAAGGCCTTTTCCGACTGGCACGACATGCTCTCGGAAGGCGGGCTCGACGCGCTGGTGATCGTCTCGCCGAACGACACCCACCACGCGATTCTGATGGAGGTGCTCGACACGAACCTTCCGATCCTGTGCGAAAAGCCGCTCTGCACCACCGTCGAGCACACCCGCGAGGTGGTGGCCAAGGCCGCAGGGCGGCGCGCGCCGGTCTGGGTTGCGATGGAATACCGCTACATGCCGCCAATGCAACGCCTGCTCGCCGAGGTGCGCGCCGGCACCGTCGGCACGCCGCGGATGATGGCGATCCGCGAGCACCGCTTCCCGTTCCTGCACAAGGTGGGCGACTGGAACCGCTTCAACGCGCGCACCGGCGGCACGCTGGTCGAGAAATGCTGCCATTTCTGGGACCTGATGCGCCTCGTTCTGCAATCCGACCCGGTGCGGGTTTATGCCTCGGGCGCGGCGGACGTGAACCACCGCGATGAGCGGTATGAAGGGCAGGTGCCCGACATCATCGACAACGCCTTCGTCGTCGTCGATTTCGAGAGCGGCGCGCGCGGGATGCTCGATCTGTGCATGTTCGCCGAGGGCTCCTACTGGCAGGAGGTGGTCTCGGTCACCGGTGAGAAGGCCCGCGTCGATGCCATGGTGCCGGGGCCCGCGCGCTTTTCGAAGGATGGCAAGGAACGGGCCGCCGAAGTCGAGATCAGCCATCGGGCCACCAAGGAGGTCGTGCGCGAGGTGGTCGAGGTGGACGAGGCGGTGCTCGCGGCGGGCGATCACCACGGCTCGACCTTTTTCCAGCACCAGAAATTCCGCGACCTCATCCTGTCGGGCAAAGGCGCGCCGGAGGTGAGCGTCGAAGACGGGCTCTGGTCGGTGCGGGTCGGCGCGGCAGCCGAGGAAAGTGCGCGCACCGGAAAGGCGGTCGAGCTGTGACCGTGGAGACATTCGGCACCACCCCCGACGGCGGGGCGGTTCACCGTGTCACCCTGACCGGCGGCGGGCTGACCGCGCGGCTGCTGACATACGGTGCCGTATTGCAGGATCTGCGCCTCGAGGGCCACGCGCCACCCCTCGTGCTGGGCTTTGCCGACTTTGCGCCATACCTGACCCATTCCCCCTATTTCGGCGCCATCGCCGGGCGCTGTGCGAACCGGATTGCCAACGGTCATCTGGAGATCGACGGCAAGAGTTTCGCGCTCGACCGTAATTTTCTGGGCAAGCACACGCTGCACGGCGGCGCGGGCGGCATGGGCAAGCTTCTGTGGACGCTGACCGACCACGCCGCCAGCAGCGCCACGTTCGAGATTTCCCTGCCCGACGGGCACATGGGCTTTCCGGGCAACCTGACAGCGCGGGTGAAGTTCAGCCTGCTGGCGGGCGGCGTGCTCGACATCCGCATGAGCGCCGAGACCGACGCGCCGACGCTGTGCAACCTCGCGCACCATTCCTATTTCAACCTCGACGGCGGGCCGAGCATCGCCGACCACCGGCTGAAGATCGCGGCTGACAGCTATCTGCCGGTGGATGACGAGTTGATCCCCACGGGCGAAGTCGCCCCGGTTGCGGGCACGCGGTTCGACTTTCGCACCCCGACGCCGGTGGGGCGGGCCTTTCCGCTCGATCACAACTTCTGCCTCTCGACCGCCCGCGCGCCGTTGC
>RFKM01000320.1 GCA_003694465.1 Alphaproteobacteria bacterium | reverse complement strand
GATTTACCCCGCCGGCGGAAATGGGAAAGGCTCAAAACGACATGCGCGACAAGATTTCCGCTCTCTTCCGCCCCGGTGACCTTGCCGCCGCGCTGGCGCTGCTCACCCGCCTTCCCGTCCCGGCCGACCACCGGCGCGGCGGCGCCGCCGCCTGGGCCTGGCCCCTCGCCGGGCTCGCCGTGGCCCTTGTCGCCGGCCTCGTCGGGATGGTCGCGGCGGGTTTCGGCCTGCCGCCGGCGCTGGTCGCCGGGCTTGTCCTCGCCGCGCAAATCCTCGTCACCGGCGCGCTTCATGAAGACGGCCTTGCCGACAGCGCCGACGGCCTCTGGGGCGGGCAGGACCGCGCCCGCCGGCTCGAGATCATGAAAGACAGCCGCATCGGCAGCTATGGCGTGCTGGCCCTCGGCCTGTCGCTCGGCCTGCGCTGGGGGGCGCTGGCGGCGCTGATCGGCACCGGCCACCTCTTCGGCGCACTTCTCACCGCCGCCGTTCTCTCGCGTGCCCCGATGGCGGTGCTGTCGGCCGCCCTGCCCAACGCCCGCGGCTCGGGCCTTTCGGCCGATGTCGGCCGCCCGGGGCGCGAAACCGCCCTTGCCGCCGTGGCCCTCGCCGGGCTCGTCGCCCTTCTCGCCGCTGGCTGGGCGGCGCTGGCCGCCTTCCTCTGGGTCGCGCTTGCCACCATCGCCCTCGCCGCCCTTGCGAAGGCACGGCTCGGCGGGCAGACCGGCGACATCCTCGGCGCCAGCCAGCAGCTGGGCGAAATCGCGGCGCTCTCGGCCCTCGCCGCCATGCTCGGCTGACCGGGAAAGGCAAGGGAACCGGGCAAGGCGCCTCCCAACTGGTGCCGGCACCGGACCGCAATGCCCCCATCGAATTGCCCGCCCGCGTCGGGCCCAACCGGCCCGGCCGGCGCTTTCCGAATCCACGAATCCAGATCCCTGGATTCCGCCAGCCCCATCTCGCGGCACCCGGCCCGTCGCAGGCCCTCCCCGGCGACGATGCAGGTCTCCGATCACGGCGAACGGCGAATACCCCACAAGAAAACCGCCGCCCGGACCCCGGACGGCGGCTTGAAACTCGTCAGATGGCGTGGCTCAGGCGGCGCGCGAAGTCAGAACTTCGTCCACCGTGCGCTGGGCAGCGGCCTCGTCGCCGCCGTTCACCGCCGCCACCTCGCGGGTGAGGCGCTCGAGCGCCGCCTCGTAGAGCTGCCGCTCGGAATAGCTCTGCTCGCGCTGCTCGTCGTTGCGGTGCAGGTCGCGCACCACCTCGGCAATCGAGATCAGATCCCCGGAATTGATCTTCTGTTCATATTCCTGCGCCCGGCGCGACCACATCGCGCGCTTGACCCGGGCCTTGCCCTTCAGCGTTGCCAGCGCCTTCGAGACCACCTCGGGGCTGGAAAGCCCGCGCATCCCGACTTCGGCAGCCTTGTTGGTCGGCACGCGCAGCGTCATCTTGTCCTTCTCGAAAGAGATCACGAAAAGCTCAAGCGTGAGACCGGCGATTTCCTGCTCCTCGATCGAGAGAATCCTGCCAACGCCATGCGCCGGATAGACGACGAAATCGTTGGGCCGGAAATCATGCTTCTTGGTCTTGCTCATCTGGTGCGTCTTCCTTTCAATTCCCCGGGCGCTGCGCGACACGAGAGCGCCCCGGCAAGCACGCCGGTGCGCAATTCGGTCATCCTTTCACTGTCAGACACGCAAACGAGATCGCCCCGCCAGCCCGCGCCAGACCCCCGGTTTCATACACGAAGTGGAATATAACACAGAATCACCGGCGAATCAAAGCCACGCCGCACCGCGGCGCGAGGGCGCAGGGCACGGCCGCATCGCGGCGGGCGCGCGCGGTTCAGTGGCCGGGCTTTTCCGAGAAGTATTTCTCGAGCTTGCCTTCCTCGCCATCGTGCTCGGCGGCATCCGGCAGCGGATCTTTCTTCGAGACGATCACCGGCCAGAGCTCGGCATACTTCCGGTTGAACTCGACCCATTTCGCCGCTTCCGGATCGGTATCGGGGCGAATCGCGTCGGCCGGGCATTCGGGCTCGCAGACGCCGCAGTCGATGCACTCGTCGGGATGGATCACCAGCATGTTCTCGCCCTCGTAGAAGCAATCCACCGGGCAGACTTCCACGCAATCGGTGTATTTGCAGGCGATGCACTTGTCGTTGACGATATAGGTCATGTGAAACCCCGAATGGCGTTGGTCGGCGCCTAGCTATCGCGCATCCGCCGATCAATCAACCCGGGTGGGGTCAAAAAGCCGGGCGTTGCGACGATCTTTCCCGCTCGGCCGGCCCTTGCCCTCGTAGCGCGGCGCGGGGGCCGATGCGGGGGTCTCGGGCGCCGGCGGCGTGAGGTCCTCGTAGAGCGCCCGGGCCTCGGCCGCCGGGCCGCGCCGCTCCGACAGGGCAAGGATGCGCACCACCCGCACCCGCCGAGCCTGAACGAAGGTCAGCACGTCGCCGGGGCCGACGGAATGCGCCGGCTTGTGCACCTTCTCGGCATTGACGCGCAGATGCCCGCCCGAAACCACCTTCGCCGCCAGCCCCCGCGTCTTGAAAAAACGCGCATGCCACAGCCACTTGTCGGCCCGCATCCGGGCACGCGGCGCGCCGGGTTCGCCCAAGGCCGGCCTCAGCCCTTGTCCTTCAGCGCCATAAGCGCCGCGGCAAAGGGGTTGTCGGGGTCGATCGGCTTGTCCTTCTGCTTTGCAGGGCCGGCAGAATAGCGGCGCGGCTTGGTGCTGCCGCCGCCCCCCTTCGCGCCGCCCTTCGCCCCGCCCTTGCGGGCTGGCCGCGCGCCGTCGCCGCCACGCCCGGACCCGGCCTTGCCGCCGCCTGCGCCAGAGCGCGCCTTGCCCGCGCCCCGGCCCTTGCCGCCGGCGCGCCCGCCGCGCCCGAACCCGGCCCAGGTGAAGGTGTAGAACACTTCCGGCTCGTCGGCCGGGGCGATGTTGCTCTCGGCCTCGCTCGCCCCGGACGCGCCGGCAGCCGGTT
>RFKM01000319.1 GCA_003694465.1 Alphaproteobacteria bacterium | reverse complement strand
GTTGAGAAACTTCTCGCGCCGCTGGGTGCGCAGCGCCGCCGCCTTCTTGCGCGAAAGCGCCTTCAGCTCTTCCTCGAGCGCCTTGCCAACGGCAGCTATCACCTCGTCACGGCCGCGATGGGCGCCGCCGAGGGGCTCGGGAATGATCCGGTCGATCACGCCCAGCGCCATGAGGTCCTGCGCGGTGAGGCGCATCGCCTCGGCGGCCTCGCGCATCTTTTCGGAATCCTTCCACAGGATCGAGGCGCAGCCCTCGGGGGTGATGACCGAATAGATCGAGTGTTCCAGCATCATCACCGTATTGCCCGCCGCGAGCGCAACGGCGCCGCCCGAGCCACCCTCGCCGATGATCACCGAGATCAGCGGCACCGAAATGTTGAGGCATTTCTCGGTCGAGCGGGCGATGGCCTCGGACTGGCCCCTTTCCTCGGCACCCTTGCCGGGATAGGCGCCGGGCGTGTCGACAAGAGTGATGACCGGAAGGCCGAAGCGGTCGGCCAGATCCATCAGGCGGATCGCCTTGCGATAGCCCTCGGGCCGGGCCATGCCGAAATTGTGCTCGATGCGGCTGCGCGTGTCGTGGCCCTTTTCGTGGCCGATCACCATGACCGGCGAATCGCCAAGTCGGGCAAGCCCCCCCATGATCGCGTGATCGTCGGCAAAATTGCGGTCACCGGCGAGCGGGGTGAACTCGGTGAACAGGGCCTCGATGTAATCGCGGGTATGGGGACGGTCAGGATGACGGGCAACCTGCGTCTTTCGCCAGGGCGTGAGGTTCCGGTAAAGCTCCTCGAGCAGCGCCTCGGCCTTGCGATCCAGCGCGGCGGCCTCCTTCTCGATGTCCATTTCTTCGTTCTCGCGCGCCAGCGCCCGCAGTTCGGCGGCCTTGCCTTCGATCTCGGCGAGGGGCTTTTCGAAGTCGAGGTAGTTCATCGGTCACTCCCAGAAACTTGGCGATGTATGCCGCCAAGGCGCGCCATATGCAACGGCACTTCCCGCCCGCGGTCAGATCGCCGCCAACCCGCGCAGGTAATCGGCGGCATGGCGGGCATCGACCGCCGCTTCGCGCACCAGCGTGTCGAAATGCTCCGTCAGGGCGCGCACCCGGTCGGCGCTGCGGAAAGCGAGGTGCACCCGTCCGACATGCAGCACCGCCAGCAGCGGGCCGAACACCGTCAGCGGCGCCGAGTAGAGCTTGCGGCGGTCGAACAGGAACAGGCGCAAGCGCGGATAGTGGCGCTGGCACAGGGCCGCCATGTGGGCGAGCTGGGCGGCGCGCTGGTCCGGCGCGAGGGTCGCGTAATAACCGGTGCCGGCGGCGAGGCTTTCGACCTCGTGCAGCGGCAGGGCGATCTCGTGGTCCGACTGGGCCTCGAGCAGGAGCGCCTCCATGTCGCGCGCAACGGTGGCGGCCTGCTCGGGCGTGTTGCCGATGATGTCGTGATATTCCCATGCCAGATGCGCCTCGGTCTTGAGAAGGTCGGGCAGGGTGGCCGGAACGTGGCGCACCTTGTAGCCGGCCGCCTCGCGATACCACGACAGGATCTGCGCATCGGCGGCGCTGCGCCCGGCGCCGGTCATCTGCATGGCGGCGGCCAGCAGGTCGCCCGGGCGTTCGGGGCGGTCGGTCAGGCCAAGGAGCCAGTCGCAGGAGACCCCGAGGGCGGCGGCGATCTCGGCGGCGAGGTGAGCATTGGGCAGGCGCGGATCTTCGCTGTTAAGCAGCTGGCCGATGGTCGAACGATCGGCCGAGGCCGACCGGGCAAGGGCGCTGCGCGAAACGCCCTCGCGCCGCATCACCTCGCGCACCCGCAGACGGAACAGCTCGGCCCGCTCGCGCTTGTCCATTTTTTCACCTTATGCTGACAAAAATCACCAATGCAGAATTTTTGATGGAAATTCCCGGAATATGCAATCTGCGCGCGCGGCCATAAGGTGCGCCGACAGAGGAAATTGCCCCGTCAGGACCGATGCAGAGCAAGCTTCGAATTTTCCTGAAATCCGTCACATGGCAGGCCCTCGGCCTCGTCACGATGACGCTGATCGGCCATGCCTTCACCGGCAGTTACAGCGCCGGGGGCAAGATCGCCGTGATCGGTGCCGCGACCGGGTTCGTGACCTATTATCTGCACGAACTGCTCTGGGCGCGGGTCGGCTGGGGGAAGGTCACGCCGCGCGAGGCACCGGCGCGGCGTGACGGGTTCGCATCGCGCAGGGCCGGTTAATCGCCCTCGACCAGCTCGGCCATGCGCACGATCACCTCGGCCTGTTTCATGCTGGCAATGTCGATCAGCTTGCCCTTGTAGGTCGTGGCGCCAAGACCGTTCTTCTTGGCCTCTTCCATGGCCGCGAGAATCTCGCGCGCCTCGGCTACCGCCTCGGGCGACGGCGTGAACACCTCGTTGGCGAGTTTCACCTGCTTGGGATGGATCGCCCATTTGCCGACCATCCCCAGCGTCGCCACCCGGCGGGCATGGGCGAGATAGGCCTCGTCGTCGGAAAAATCGCCAAACGGCCCGTCCACCGGCAGAACGCCGTGGGTGCGGCAGGCGGCGACGATCGCCGAAACGACATGGTGCCACGGGTCGGGATAATGGCGCTGGCCGTCGTGGAGCATGTAGTAGTTTTCCTGCGTGCCGCCGATCCCGGTGGTGGCCATCCCCATCGAGGCGGCAAAATCGGCATAGCCGAGGCTCATCGCCTGAAGGCGCGGGGTCGCGGCGGCGATTTCCTCGACATGGGCAAGGCCGGCGGCGGTTTCGATGATCACCTCGAAACTGATGCGCTTCTCGCGGCCCTTCGCCTTTTCGACCGCCGTCACCAGCGCGTCGACGGCATAGAGGTCTTCGGCGCAACCGACCATCGGGATCATGATCTGGTCGAGCCGTTCGGAGGCGTTTTCGAGCAGCTCGACCACGTCCTTGTACCAGTGCGGCGTGTCGAGGCCGTTGATCCGGACCGAAAGATACTTGTTGCCCCAGTCCACCTCGTGGGTGGCGGCGATGATGTTGGCGCGGGCCTTGTCCTTGTCATCCGGGGCGACGCTGTCTTCAAGGTCGAGATTGACGACATCCGCCGCCGAGGCGGCCATCTTCTCGAACAGTTCCGGGCGCGAGCCCGGGCCGAACAGCTGGCAGCGGTTGGGGCGGGCGGGGGCGGGCGGTTGTGGACGGAAGGACATGCAAAGCTCCGGAAAAGTTTGTTTCGTGTCTTGCTGTGTGATGGGTAGATTATTGCGCCTCGACCCTCAAGCCGAATCTCGCAGTCGCGGCAATTGACGCCGCATCGCGAAAAGCACCGGGAATGCAGGGGTTTTGTGCGTCATTATGGGAATTAGTCGAATTTTCTTCGAGATCCTGTCCTATTTCTTCCCGATATTGCGACCTTCTTGCGGCTTTGCCCGGCGATTTTCCTGCCAGCTTCAGGAGGCACCGATGATCGAAACCCCCTATCTTCTCTTTCTCGGCGACGCGCCCGATCAGCTGGCCGCGAAGGTGGCACAAGGCATCAGGGACTGGCGCCCCGAAAACGCCGTCGGACAATTTCGGATGGAGGGCTGCAAGGCCGATCTCGGCCTGCCCGACATGAGCCTTGCCGAGGCGAAGGCCGCCGGTGCCAAGACCCTCGTGATCGGGGTCGCCAACCGGGGCGGGGTGATCAGCCCGGCATGGAAGAAGGTTCTGGTCGCCGCGCTCGAGGAGGGGTTTGACCTGGCCTCGGGGCTGCACAACCTGCTGCGCGACGAGCCCGATCTGGTCGCCGTCGCCGAGGCGACCGGCCGGGCGCTGCATGACGTGCGCGTGCCCGAAGTGGACTATCCGATTGCCAATGGCGTCAAGCGGCGCGGCAAGCGCTGCCTTGCGGTCGGGACCGATTGTTCGGTCGGCAAGATGTATACCGCGCTGGCGATGGACCGCGAGATGAAGGCGCGCGGGATGAAATCGACCTTTCGCGCCACCGGCCAGACGGGCATCCTGATCACCGGCGACGGGGTGCCTCTCGATGCCGTCGTCGCCGACTTCATGGCCGGGGCGGTGGAGTGGCTCACCCCCGACAACGACGACGACCATTGGGACATGATCGAGGGCCAGGGCAGCCTGTTCCACGTCTCCTATTCCGGCGTGACCATGGCGCTCATCCATGGCGGGCAGCCCGATGCGCTGATCCTTGCGCACGAGCCGACGCGCCCGCACATGCGCGGCCTTCCGGGGTATGAATTGCCGACGCTCGAAGAGCTGCGCGACACGGCCCTGAAACTGGCGCGCGTGGCCAATCCCGCCTGCGAGGTGGCGGCAATCTCGCTCAACACCCAGCACATGAGCGAAGACGAGGCCACGGCCTATATCGCCGAGGTCGAGGCGCGGATGGGGCTGCCGGCGACCGACCCTTACCGGTTCGGCGCCGGGAAGCTGGTCGACGCGCTGGCCCGGCTTTCCTAGGCCGGTGGCGCTGCCCCCGGACCCCCGGGATATTTGCAGAAAGATGAAAG
>RFKM01000318.1 GCA_003694465.1 Alphaproteobacteria bacterium | reverse complement strand
GGTTCTCGGCCAGCGCTTCGGCGGTGAAGGAGGCCTTGCCGATGCCGGCGTGGACGATCCCCTTCTTCTCGACCTTGAACTGCACCTCGCCGCCCTTGGCCTTTTTCACCGCGTCGGCGACGTCCATCGTCACCGTGCCGACCTTCGGGTTCGGCATCAGGTTGCGGGGGCCGAGGATCTTCCCGAGACGGCCGACGATCGGCATCATGTCGGGGGTGGCGATGCAGCGATCGAACTCGATCTTGCCGCTCTGGATGGTTTCCATCAGGTCTTCGGCGCCAACGATGTCGGCCCCGGCTTCCTTGGCCTCATCGGCCTTCGGGCCACGGGCGAAGACCGCCACGCGGACCGTCTTGCCGGTGCCGTTGGGCAGGGTGACCACACCACGGACCATCTGGTCGGCATGACGCGGGTCGACACCGAGGTTGACGGCGATTTCCATGGTTTCGTCAAACTTGGCGGTGGCGTTCTCCTTCACCAGCTTGACGGCTTCCTCGACGGTCAGGTTCTCCTTGCCGGCGACGGCGGCGCGGGCGGCGCGGGTCCGTTTTCCAACTTTGGCCATGACTTACCCTTTCACCTCGATACCCATCGACCGGGCCGAGCCCAGGATGATCTTCATCGCGCCTTCGATATCGGTCGCGTTGAGATCCTTCATCTTCGCTTCCGCGATCTCGCGCACCTGCTTGGCAGTGACGGTGGCGACAACCTCGCGGCCCGGCTTCTCGGCGCCGCGCGGACGGTTGCGCTTGCCCACCGGCTTAAGACCCGCCGCCTTTTTCAGGTAGTAAGACGCCGGCGGCGTCTTGATGTTCATGGTGAACGACTTGTCCTGATAATAGGTGATCTCGGTCGGGCAGGGCGCGCCCGGTTCCATGTCCTGCGTCTTGGCGTTGAACGCCTTGCAGAACTCCATGATGTTGATGCCGCGCTGACCGAGGGCGGGGCCCACGGGCGGCGACGGGTTGGCCTGACCTGCAGGGATCTGCAGCTTCATCTTGCCAGCGACCTTCTTGGCCATCTGGTTTCTCCTTCTGCAACTGGAGCGAAACGCGTTCCGCCCCATGGGTTGGCGTGGTCTGGTGCCGGACGCGTCCGGCGTGCCTCCCACGCATGAAGCTCAAGGGGCCCGAATCTGCGAACAGACGGCCCTGAACGGGGGGCACATACGCGCTCGAGGGCGGGTTGGCAAGAGGGCGCGCGCCGGGCCTCCGCCCGGCTTGCCCGGGGTGCGCGCGGGGGCTACCAATCGTGCAAACGCCGCAGGAGCACCGGATTGCAAGCAGACACCCCCCTGTCCGAGTCCCTGACCCTGCCTTGCGGTGCGGTCTTGAAAAACCGGATCGCGAAATCGGCCATGTCCGATACTCTCGGCGATGGCACGGGCCATCCGACCGCGCCGCAGCTGAGGCTCTATGAGCGGTGGGCGGATGGCGGGGTGGCGGTTTCGATCGTCGGAGAGGTGCAGGCAAGCCCGCTCTATCCCGAGAACCCCGGCAATCTCGTGCTCGACGAAACGGCCGATCTCGAGCGGTTTCGCGCCGTTGCCCGGCGCGGCGGCGCGCATGGCGCGGCGCTGTGGGTGCAACTGGGGCATGCGGGCGCCCTGGCTTACCCGCCCACCAGCGCCCCCAAGGGTCCGAGCGCGCTCGATCTGCCGGGGTTGCAGTGCGCCGCCCTGACGCTGGACGAAATCCGCGAGATCCCGGCGCAATTCGCGCGCGCGGCCCGGCTGGCGCAGCAGGCCGGCTTCGGCGGGGTGCAGGTGCACGCGGCGCACGGCTTTCTGCTCAGCCAGTTCCTGTCGCCGCTGTTCAACATGCGAAACGATGCCTATGGCGGGCCGATCGAGCGCCGCATGCGCCTCCTGCTGGAAAGCGTCGAGGCCGTCCGCGCCGCCGTCGGGCCGACCTTCCCCATCGCCGTGAAGCTCAATTCCTCCGATCAGCTCGAAGGCGGGCTGAGCGAGGCGGATGCGCTCAAGGTGGTGCGGCAACTCGACCAGACCTCGATCGACCTGATCGACATCAGCGGCGGCACATATTTTCCGGGCGCCCGGGCTGCCTCCGACGGCGCCGGCCACGGCCCGTATTTTATCGACTTTGCCCGGCGTGCCCGGGCAGTGACGACAAAGCCCCTGATGCTCACCGGCGGCATCAAGACCCGCGCGCAGGCCGAGGCGGCCCTGGCCAGTGGAGCGTGCGATGTTGTCGGGCTTGCCCGCGCGTTGGTTCTGGAGCCGTCCCTGCCCGATCTCTGGCGGGCGGGCCAGATGCCGGCGCCGGAGTTCCCACGCTTCGCGAAAGCGCCGCCGGGAGGGATCACGGCCTGGTATACCCTGCGCATCCGCGCGATCGCAGAAGATAGTGAATTGCCGGGGCCGGGCGATTTGCAACGCGCCATCGACGCCGGTGCCGCGCGCAACGCGGCGCTTGAAAAGGTCTGGCTGGAGCATTTCGCGCCGTCGCTCGGGTGCCGTGGCTGAGCGCGCCATCGGGCGCCGCAACAGCTATGCGGTAAACATCGCAAGTGCCCGGAAACCGAAAACGAGGCGTGCGCGAATCGCAAAATTCCGCGACAGGATCATGCCCGGGAAAGGCGCGCTGGAGCGTTGAGCCGCCCGGCAAGGGCGAGGCTCGCTCAGCCCTGTTTGCTGACCTGGGCGTATTCGAGTTCCACCGGCGTTGCCCGCCCGAAGATCGAAACCGACACCTTCAGGCGCTGGTTTTCCTCGTCGACTTCCTCGAGCATGCCGTCGAACCCTTCGAACGGCCCGTCGGACACCGAAACCTTCTCGCCAACCTCGAAAGAGATGAGCGTGCGCGGCGCCTCGGCATTTTCCTCGACGCGATTGAGGATCTGGTTCACCTCTTCGTCGCGCATCGGCATCGGCTTGCCCTGCGGGCCAAGGAACCCGGTCACCCGGTTGATGCTGTTGATGAGGTGATAGCCGCGGTCGGTCATCTCCATGTGCACCAGCACGTAGCCGGGCATGAAGCGCCGCTCCGTCGTGACCTTCTTGCCGCGACGAACCTCGATGACCTCTTCGGTGGGAACCAGAACCTCGTCGATCTCGTCCTCGAGCCCCTTTTCGGCCACGGCCTGCCTGATCTGTTCGGCAATCTTCTTCTCGAAGTTCGAGAGCACGCTCACCGAATACCACCGTTTCGCCATTTCGTCACAGCCTCGTCTATCGTCGGCGACACTGCGCCGAATGGTCCCGTTTCAGTTCGCGGCCCGCCGCGCCGGCCCGAAACACAAAACCGGCGCGCAACTCGAATCATTGCGCGCCCGCTCTTGTTTGTGCCGGGAATAGCCCCGATGCCGGCAGGTTTCAAGGGCAAGGGGGAGAGGGCGCCGTCGCGCTCAGTTGAACGCGTTGAGAATCCCGGTCAGCCCGAGGCGGATCACCAGATCGACCAGCGAGAACAGAAGCGCCATCAGCCCGGCCATGGCCAGAACCATGCCGGTGGTCAGCACCAGTTCGCGGCGCGTCGGCCAGACGACCTTCGAGACCTCGGAGCGCACCTGCTGGATGAACTGGAACGGATTCGTTTTCGCCATGGTCCTGCCTTTCAAGGGTTGCCCGGCACATACGCAAAGCGCGGGCCTTTTTCAAGGCCGGCTCTTGCCACGCACCGAAGGGGCGTTTTCAGGCCGACGCCCGCCCTTCAAGCTCTGCACCGCCGCGCCGGGCCACGGCCTTGCGCAGGACATCGGCGCCCACGATCACGGCGACGGCCGGCAGGCCCACCTTGAGAACCGCGAGCCCCGCCTGCGGGTCATAGGCAATGGCGCCGACAAAAAGCATCGCGGCGATGAGGCGCGAAAGATAGCCGATCTCGAGCAGCGAGCTTCGGCCCTGCGGGGCGGGTGTCTCGGTCACGTCCTTGCGGGCCGCCACTGGCCGGACTTCGGCCTTGCCCCGCCGCGCCGTCGTTCCGTCGCGCAGCAGGATCCGGCCAAGAGGCGATTCCGGCCGCACGCCGGCGGGCAGATCAGGGTGGTGACGAACCGGCCCGGCCTTCGGTGCAGCGTCTGCCGTGGCGCCTGCATGCCCTTCATCGCGCGCCGCCCCCGTCCGGCGGCGATGCCATGCCAGAGCCCTGCGCACCCCGACCGCGGCCATGATCGCGGTTTCACCCAGAATGAAAAGCGAAAGCAATTGCTGGTTCATTTCAACTCCTCGATACCCGACGGCCCACAATCCGACCGCCCCTGTCGCAATGTTCAAATTGGCTTCATCCCCATCCGGTGCCTGAAAATCATGGCTCTTTTCGGGCATTCGCCGGGAAATCGCGTGGCGCGGGCAGAGCGCTGCGGCAATCGGCGTCTGGCCAAGCCCCGGGTGCCGGCCTAGATGGAAAGTATACATGCGGAGGAATGAATATGACGGTCACGGCACTCATCGTGGTTCTGGGCTGGGGCTTGGTGGTGGGGCTGGTCTTTTCGGCGATCGGCGCGGCAGGCGGCATTCTCACGTCTTTCGGGCTGATCACGCTGTTCGGCATGGCCGACCCGAACGCCGTCAAGCCGATGACGCAGATCGTCGTTCTTGCCACCGCCCTGACCTTCGTGCCCGGATATCTGCGTCGCGGCGCGGTGGTGCCGGCGCTCGGGCTGCTCCTTGGTCTGGGCGGCATGGCCGGGGCTTGGGCCGGGAGCACCGTCTCGGCGCATTTCCTCTCCGACATGGCGACCTTCCGCCCGCTGTTCGGGGTTCTGACCCTCGCCATCGCCGCCCAGATCGGCTGGAAGGTTCTGCGGCATCTGCGGGCACGGCGGGCCGGAAGCGCGGAACCCATGCAGGCCTTTTCCGGCGCCGTGACCCACAAGGTGCTGAAACTGGGCTGCATGTGCTTCGACTACGGCGGCACGCGCTACCGGGTTCCGATCCTCGCCCCGATCGCGGCCGGCGCGGCGATCTCGTTCACCGCGGCGCTGTTCGGGGTTGGCGGCGGCTTCCTCCTTGTGCCCTACATGGCCGCCGTCCTCGGCATGCCGATGCACATCATCCCGGCCACCTCGGCCATCCCGATCTTCCTGTCGCTGGCGGTTTCGGTGAGCAATTTTCTCAACCTCGGCGCCCGGCCCGACTGGGGCCTGCTGCTGCCCCTCGTCATCGGTGCGGTTCTGGGGGCCCTGATCGGCCCGCAGCTGAACAGGCGCCTGCCGAATCTCTGGCTGCAGGCCGGCATGGCGATCGTCATCGGCGCGATCGGCTTCAAATACGTGCTGTTCTGAAGATGGTGGCAGGGGCAGCAGGGTTCGAACCCGCGACCTACGGTTTTGGAGACCGTCGCTCTACCAGCTGAGCTATACCCCTGTGGCCGGTGGTTGAGGTAACCGAAGGGCGGCGGGTTTTCAAGCCCTCAATGCGTGCGGAAGCGTGGCGAAATGGCGGTTTCC
>RFKM01000317.1 GCA_003694465.1 Alphaproteobacteria bacterium | reverse complement strand
CGCCGCCATTGCCGGGTAGCTGCCGAAGGCCGCCGCCGAAGCCCCGAGCCACTGGTTCGTGACGCGGATGCTTTCCATCAGGTCGTAGGTTGCCGCGTATCGCATGTGATCCTCGCTGTTGCCGGCGCCCGCCCCCTTCGGATACCCTTGGGGAAACCGCCTGCCCGCCGCGGGTTGCTGCGGGTGCAAAGGAAGATAGGCCCAGATGAGCGACATGACAACAAAAGACAGCAAAGCGCCGATCTCCCCGGAAAGGCTTCAGCAGAACCTGGCGCGAATCGAGAGCCTCACCGCCCGCCTTGCCGAGGTGCTCGCCCACAAGAAGATGATCCGCCCCTCGCTTCAGGGCCCGGGGCCGGAATTCTTCGGGCGGGCGCTGGGGGCCTTCTGGGCGGAAGTGGCGAAAAACCCGACGAAGGTCTGGGAAGAGCAGGTCGAATACTGGGGCAAGACGCTGCAGAACGCGATCGAGGCGCAAAAGGCGCTTCTCGCTGGCACGGATGAGGAAGAAAGCGCCGAGGGCGGCAAGCGCGACCGGCGCTTTTCCAACCCGCTCTGGCACAAGCACCCGTGGTTTCGCTACCTGCGTCAGCAATACCAGCTCACCGCCGACATGATCGAGCGCAGCGTCGACGAGCTGGAAGACGTCGACGAGGCCGAGCGCCGGCGCATCCGCTTCTTTACCCGGCAGATCATCGACATGATGGCGCCGACGAACTTTCTGGCCACCAATCCCGACGCCCTTCAGCGGGCGATCGAGACCGAGGGGCAATCGCTCATCGACGGGCTCGAGAACATGATCCGCGATCTCGAGCGCAACGACGGCGAGCTTCTGCCCACCCTCTCGGACCCGGAGGCCTTCAAGGTCGGGGTGAACCTCGCCACCACCGAGGGCGCCGTGGTCTATCGCAACCGGATGTTCGAGCTCATCCAGTATGCCCCGCGCACCGAGACCGTCCACAAGACGCCGCTGATCATCTTCCCGCCGTGGATCAACAAGTTCTACATTCTCGACCTCAGGCCCGAGAACTCGCTGGTGCGCTGGATCGTCGATCAGGGCTACACGCTGTTCGTGGTCAGCTGGGTCAACCCCGACCACACCTATGCCGATGTCGGGATGGTCGACTATGTCGAAGACGGCCTCCTCGCCGCCATGCGCGAGGTCAAGGCGATCACCGGCGAGGAGAAGATCAACGTCGTCGGCTACTGCATCGCCGGCACCACGCTGGCACTCACCCTTTCGCTGATGCACCAGCGCGGCGACCGGAGCGTGAACGCGGCCAGCTTCCTCACCACGCTGACCGACTTTTCCGATCCCGGCGAGGTCGGCGTGTTCCTCGAAGACGATTTCGTCGACGGGATCGAGGCCGAGGCCAAGGAGACCGGCGTCATGGGGTCGCTCTACATGAAGCGCACCTTCTCGTTCCTGCGCGCCAACGACCTTGTCTACAAGCCGGCGATCGAGGCCTACATGCTGGGCAAGGCGCCGCCGGCCTTCGACCTGCTCTACTGGAACGGCGACGGCACCAACCTGCCGGGCAAGATGGCCGTCGAATACCTGCGCGGCCTGTGCCAGCGCGACGAGTTTGCCCATTCCGAACAGGGCTTTGCGCTGGGCGAGCACCGGCTGCGCATCAGCGATGTCGACGTGCCGCTCTGCGCCGTCGCCTGCGAGAGCGACCACATCGCGCCATGGCGTCTGAGCTATCGCGGCATCCGCCTGATGGGCTCGAAGGACAAGACCTTCCTGCTCTCCGAATCCGGCCATGTCGCCGGCATCGTCAACCCGCCGACGAGGAAGAAATACGGCCATTACACCAACCCCGACTGGCCGGCCGAGCCGGAAGACTGGAAGGCCGGCGCCACCTTCCACAAGAGCAGCTGGTGGCCACAATGGGAAAAATGGCTCGCCCCGCGGTCGGGCGAGATGGTCCCGGCGCGCGAACCGGGCGGCAAGGATCACCCGCCGCTCTGCCCCGCCCCCGGCACCTACGTTCTGGCCAGCCCGAAGATCTGAGCGCCACCGCGCGCGATCGGCCGCGGCGCCGCTTGCTCCGGTCATTATGCCGCAGTGCAGAAAAAAGGACTTGAAATTCTGCACTGCAGCATGCATATTCTCTCCAGACACGAAATTCACCCCGGGCGCTTCCTCCCGAGCGCCCCGGGACGCACCGGAGAGAAACCATGACCAAGACGACCGATTTCACCAAGATGTTCCAGGACATGATGGGCAACATGCCCATGGACATGACCCTGTTCGAAAACGCGTTCAAATCGCAGGCCGCGATGAACGAGAAACTGGCCAAGGTGGCGCTGGAAGCCGTCGAGAACACCGTTGAAGTCTCGACCAAGTGGACCAAGGACACCCTCGCCAAGGTCGGCGACATCACCGCCGCCAAGAAAGATCCGGCCGACTATTCGAAGGCGATGACCGAGTTCGCCTCGGCTCAGGCCGACCTCATGGCCGAGAACCTCGCCGCCTTCGCCGAGATCGCCAAGAAGATGCAGAACGAGACCGTCGAGCTGATGCTCTCGGCCTCGAAGGACATGGGCGCCGAAGCGACCGCCGCCGTCAAGAAGGCCACCGACGAGGTGACCAAGGCCGCCAAGAAGGCCACCCAGACGGCGAAGTGATCTTCTCCCGAAAGCCGGACCTCCTCCCTGCCGGCACACTGCATGGGCGCGCCAGACGGCGCGCCCTTTTTTCGCAGCCCGTCCCGGCGCTGGGCGCTTGCTTTTGATTTGCCCCCTGCCCTAAGGTTTTCTGCATCGGCAAAACCGATCACCCTGGGAGGAAAAGACGTGGCGAAAACCGAAGAACCGCTGCTGATCAAGCGTTACGCCAGCCGCCGGCTCTACAATACCGAGACGTCCGATTACGTCACGCTTGACGATATTGCCGGTTTCATCCGCGCCGGGCGCGACGTCCGGATCATCGACCTGAAAACCGGCGACGACCTGACGCGCCAATACCTCCTGCAGATCATCGCCGAGCACGAAAGCCGCGGCGAAACGATGCTGCCGGTGGCGGTGCTGACCGATCTCGTGCGCAGCTATGCGACCCAGGCGCAATCGGTGATCCCGCAATTCCTGTCGGCCTCGTTCGAGATGATGCGCGAGGGGCAGGAAAAGTTCATCGAGAATTTCGGCACCATGTCGAGCCCGATGAAGGGCCTTCCGGGTTTCGAGGCGCTGCAGGCGCAGCAGCAGGCCTTCCTCAAGGCGATGATGCAGGGCTGGAGCGGCGGCAAGGAAGAAAAGAGCGAAGCCCCGGCCGACGAAGATGCGGCCGAAGAGCTGAAGAAGATCAAGCGCCAGCTCGCCGAACTGCAGGAAAAACTCTCGGAGCTTTAGGGCAGGCGCCTTCAGGGGCCGAATCGGGCCGAGCGCCGCGCCGCGGTCGACCGAATCGCACTGCATGTCGAATCTACGGATCCAGATTCTTGGATTCGGGCATGCACGCCTGGAACCACGCGAATCTAGATTCCTG
>RFKM01000316.1 GCA_003694465.1 Alphaproteobacteria bacterium | reverse complement strand
GAGAAATAGCCCCCCTTCCAGCCCCAGTAGGCCCAGGCGCCGGCAAGACGGTCGAACACCTGCTTGGATGAGGTTTCGCTTCCAAAGCGTTGATCTTCCGGCAGTTTCTCGAGGGCATCCGTGTCGGGCACGCGCCGCCACAGGAACGACGGAACGCCCTGTTCCTTCACCGGGCGAGTGATCGCGGGCACGCCGGCCTTGCGGAAATATTTCTGCGCGATCACGTCGGCGGCGACCTGGCTCCAGCCCTCCGGCACCTCGACATTCTCGAGCCGGAAGACCACCTTTCCGTTCGGATTGCGGATTTCGGACGTGGTTGTGGTGAAGGCGATGCCCTCGTATGCGTCCTGCCCTGCCTCGGTAAATCTGCGTTCGATCTTCACCCGGTGTCCCCTTTTCCTGTGCGCGCCGGCGGGTGGCCGGCGTCTTTGTCCTGTCCCTGCTGGCCGGGCGAAAGTCGGCACGCCGCCCGGGGGCATGCCCCCCGGCTTTGGCGTTTGGCAACGCGACACCGATCCCCTCGCGGGGCTGCTCGAGATGCGTTCCTGTTTCTAGCCCGCTCGCCGGCCACTATATGTTGTGGCTTGTCGGCCAGCACGCACAAATTGGCGAAGCCCGCGGCGAAGTTCAATGGAACTTTTCAAGATTTTTCGCTTGACGCGAATTCGCTGATTCTGTGGCCCGACCGCCGGCGCCTGCCCGGCGCCCTGCGCCGCGCGAAAAGCCCCCGGTTTTTCATGGATTTCGGCGCCGCTCTTCGCTTGGCGCTTCAGAATCTGCCGCGCCGCGGCATGGGGCGGGGCAGAATCGGCGGCCGCGGCAAGTCGGCAACAGGCAAGGCAATGGCGCCGGGGGAAGGTTCGAATAGGGCAAGAATCACGCCCCCATCGCACCAGATCTGGGGGGCAGCGTTCGGAATCGACTGGATATGGTGTGTCGGGCCGAGTCGCCGCTGCCCGTCTCTGCGCGGAGCGCGCCGCGCGCGCGATGGTCGGGGCGGCGAGATTCGAACTCACGACCTCCTGTACCCAAAACAGGCGCGCTACCAGGCTGCGCTACGCCCCGACGCGCCGTTCTTACCGGGCCGCGCAAGCCTTGGGAAGCCCCTTCGCCGACCCTTTCCGCCCGCACCGGCCCGCGCCTTTCGCCCGCGTCCGAAGGTCAATTCCCGCAGGGCCAGGCGGCCCCGGGCCCGAAAGCCGGATGGCGCACCGCGTCGCCCGGCCCGATGCCGATGGCCCGCGCAAGCCCGCCGCGGATCTCGAGCACCGCCAGCACCCCCTCGCCCCCGCCCACCGGTGTTTCGTCGCCGGGCCGGGCCTCGTGGCGGACCGCCTGCACCACCCCGTCGGGGCGGATGAAGATCATGTCGAGGGGGATCAGCGTGTTCTTCATCCAGAACCGGTAGCCCCCCGGGCGCGGGTAGATGAAGAGCATGCCATGGGCGGCGGCAAGATGGTCGCGGAACATCAGCCCGCGCTGGCGCTCGGCGTCGTCGTCGGCAATCTCGACGGAAAAGCGCGCCGTGCCCCAGGGCCCGCGGATATCGACCCGCTCAGGGGCGCAGGCCTCTGCCGCGCCCTCGGCCCGCGCCACGGCCGGCCCAAGCGCCGTAACCAGCGCCAGCGCCCCGGCCAGGGCAAGGACGATGGCGCGCCGGGTCATTCTGCCTCGCCGCCCCCGCGCAGCGCCGCATCCCAGGCGCTGATCAGCACCGCCATGCGCCCGCGCGTGCCCTCGACGGCCCGCAGCCCGATCGCCTCGCCCGGCTGCAGATCTGCAAAGCCCGAGCGGCGCAGCACCTCGACATGGATGAACACGTCGCCCGGACGGCCAAAGACATTGGCAAAGCCGAAGCCCTTGCCCTTGTCGAACCATTTCACCCGCGCCGGCTCCAGCGGCCCGGCCTCGGACAGGTCGAAAGGCTCTTCATCGGGCTCGGACCCCGCCTCTTCGCCCACGGGCGGCACGATCGCCAGAACCTCCAGCGCCTGCATTCCGCGCGGGGTCTGATGGGCGATGAGCTCGATCTCGGCCCCGTCCGCCACCGAATTCTGGCCGAAATTCCGCAACACGTTGGCATGCAGCAGGATGTCGGGCCCGCCCGCTTCCGAGACGACAAAGCCGAACCCCTTGCCCGGGTCAAACCACTTCACATGGCCCCGAACGTGTTCGCGTCCGGTGTCGTCTTCAAAGTTTTTTTCCATACGCGCCATCCCGCGCCATGTTCCATCCCGGGGCCTTAATGTGACAGATCGAACTACCGCGCAACCTTTCGAGACCTGTCCTTTTGGGCAGGTGCTCTGCGCTCACAGCGTAGCACTTTCTTGACGCCACGTCACCCGCCACGCACCGCCGCCCTGGCCGCGGGCCGGCCCGCGCGCCTCAGGGGTTCAGCCGGACCACCTCCCACGGTGCTTCCAGCCCCGCCCGGCGCCAGCGGAACCGGTCGTGCAGGCGGAAGGCGCCATCGGCCCAGAACTCGATTTCCAGCGGCCTGATCCGGTAGCCGCCCCAGAACGGCGGGCGCGGCGGGTTGAGCCCCAGTTTCGGGGCAAGGCGCGCCACCTCCGCCACCAGCGCCGCGCGCGAAGCCAGCGGTTGCGACTGGCGCGAGGCCCAGGCCCCGAGCCGGCTCTGCAGCGCCCGCGAGGCGAAATAGGCATCGGCCTTCGCCCCGTCCTCGCGGCTGACGAGCCCGCGCACCCGCACCTGCCGGCGCAGGCTCTTCCAGTGCATCACGAAGGCCGCCTTGCCCGCCTGTTCGATCTCCGCCGCCTTGGCCGAGCCATAATTGGTGTAGAACAGGAAGGCGTCGTCCTCGATTTCCTTGAGCAGGACCATGCGCACATTGGGCATGCCCTCGGCATCGACCGTCGCAAGCGCAATCGCGTTCGGGTCGTTGATCTCGCTCTCGCCCGCCTCCGCAAGCCAGCGCCGCGCGATCACGAAGGGGTCGTCCCCCGCAAATATGCCCGTCCTGTCGCCCATCGCCTTCTCCTTCCGCGTCCCCGGCGCCCCGCCGTCGGCGCCGGCAGGCTTGAAGCACCCACTGCAATCGCCTAAACCGCCTTAACCGATACACACGGGACGGGGAACACAGAATGTCGAACGGGTTGATGAAGGGCAAGCGCGGCCTGATCATGGGGCTGGCCAACGACAAGAGCATGGCCTGGGGCATCGCCCGGGCCCTGTCCGATGCCGGGGCCGAACTCGCGATCTCCTACCAGGGCGAGACGATGAAAAAGCGCGCCGTCCCGCTCGCCGCCCAGCTGGGCGCCCCGATCGTCGCCGAATGCGACGTCGCCGACGATGCCTCGGTCGATGCGCTCTTCGCCACGCTCGAAAAGCAATGGGGCAAGATCGACTTCCTCGTCCACGCCATCGGCTATTCCGACAAGACCCAGCTGCGCGGGCTCTATGCCGACACCACGCGCGAGAACTTCCTGATGACGATGGACATCTCCGTCTATTCCTTCACCGCGGTGGCGCGGCGGGCCGCCCGCCTCATGCCCGACGGCGGCGCGATGGTGACGCTGACCTATTACGGCGCCGAGCGGGTGATGCCGCATTACAACGTGATGGGCGTGGCCAAGGCCGCGCTCGAGGCCAGCGTGCGCTATCTGGCCGAGGATTTCGGCAAGCGCGGCATCCGCGTCAACGCCATCTCCGCCGGCCCGGTCAAGACGCTGGCCGCCTCGGGCATCGGCGATTTCCGCTACATCCTGAAATGGAACGAGCTCAACTCGCCCCTGCGCCGCAACGTCACCATCACCGATGTCGGCAATTCGGCGCTCTACCTGCTCTCCGATCTCGGCGCCGGGGTCACCGGCGAAACCCACCATGTCGATGCTGGCTACCACATCGTCGGCATGAAGGCGGTCGACGCCCCCGACATCGACGCCACCAACGGAAAGGCCGGCCAATGACCGAACGACTGCCGCACGAAAAGGGCTTCCACGTCTCCTGGGACCAGATGCACCGCGACAGCCGCGCCCTGGCCTGGCGCCTCGACGGCCAGGGCCCCGGCCCCGACGGCACCTGGAAGGCGGTGGTCGCCATCACCCGCGGCGGCATGGCCCCGGCGATGATCGTCAGCCGCGAACTCGACATCCGCACCGTCGACACGATCAGCGTGAAAAGCTACAACCACCAGACCCAGAGCGCGCCGGTGGTCATCAAGGCCCCCGACATGAAGCTCGTCGGCGACGGCGAAGGGGTGCTGATCATCGACGACCTCGTCGATACCGGCAAGACGCTGGAAGTCGTGCGCGAGCTGCTGCCGAAAGCCCATTTCGCCACCGTCTACGCCAAGCCCAAGGGCCGCCCGATGGTCGACACCTTCATCACCGAGGTGAGCCAGGACACCTGGATCTTCTTCCCCTGGGACATGGCCCTGCAATACGTCGAGCCCTTCCGCGGCACCGACTGAACCGCGCCGACGCCCTGCCCCTTTCGCCTTTCCGGAAATATCCCGGGGGTGAATGGCGCAGCCAGAGGGG
>RFKM01000315.1 GCA_003694465.1 Alphaproteobacteria bacterium | reverse complement strand
CCCAGAACCTTCCGCGCCGCCTCGACCTCGCCCGGGGGAAATACCAGCCCCTCGAACCCGTCGGATATTTCCTCGGGGCTGGCCACGACCTTGACCACCGCCACGGCAAAGGGCGCCACATCATCGAGCATGTCGGAGGTCACCAACACCGGTTCGGATTCGCCTCTTCCGCATTTCGCGATGGCGTCCGGCTCATGGTCGGAGAACCAGAGCAGGATGCTGGGCGCGGCAATCCGGCTCAGCATCGACTTCATCCGCGCGACCCAGGCCGCCTGCAACTCGGCGACGACCATGGCGAATCGATCTTCGTCACCGGCCTTCAGGCGGGCAAGAAGGTGGCGTGTGAAGTTGAACTCGGTAAAATCGAGATCTCGATACAGGGCGCGCAGCATCTGCGAGGAAGCCACGAAGCGGTCGTTGCGCCGCGGATGCACGGTGTAGAACCGGTTCGAAAGATTGTGCGCCCCCATGATCTCGACGACGACCGCCCGCGCATTGCTGGCCGCGTGCATCACCGTCTCGTCGTGATAAAAGGCGTCAATCCCCGCACCGACCACGCCGAAATTGACCGAGGGCACGCCGATCAGCTGTTCGACCTGCGCCGGAAATGGCGCGGGCACGAACTTTCCAAAGGTCTCGGTGCTCCCGAGAAAGGCGACATAGTCGGTATCGAGCCGGCGACGCGGACCACGGAACAACAGGCGCGACGATCCGTAACGGCATGGAAAATAATCGAGGGCACCATCGCCCAACAGAACCTGGGACATCCACCCACTCCCTCTTTTCACCCGGAATCGACAGTGCCGCACAAGCGTTTCGAAATTGCTAATGTTCAAATTTTCACGGCTCTCGCCGCGCCGCAGCGCCGGCGCCTGCTTTCGCTTGCAGCACAAGGCGGACGGGGCCTATGGTCCGGCAGGAAATCTGGGAGCACAGGATGGCTATCGAGACGGTCGGAGTGATTGGCGCGGGTCAGATGGGCAACGGCATCGCCCATGTGATGGCCCTTGCCGGCTACAAGGTTCTGCTCAACGACGTGAGCGAAGAAGCCCTCGAGAAGGCAATGGTGACGATTGCCCGCAACCTCGAGCGGCAGGTCGCGCGCGAGAAGATCACCCCCGAGCAGCGCGACGCCGCCCTCGAACGCATCACCACCACGCTGACGCTTTCCGATCTCGGCGAGGCAGACCTGATCATCGAGGCTGCCACCGAGAACGAGGAGATCAAGCAGGCGATCTTCGAAGCCCTGCTGCCGCACCTGAAGCCCGAGACGATTCTCACCTCCAACACCTCGTCGATCTCGATCACCCGGCTGGCCAGCCGCACCGACCGGCCCGAACGGTTCATGGGGTTTCATTTCATGAATCCCGTCCCGGTGATGCAGCTCGTCGAACTGATCCGCGGCATCGCCACCAGCCAGGAAACCTACGAGACCTGCCTCGAAGTCGTCGAGCGGCTGGGCAAGACCGCCTCGCCCGCCGAGGATTTCCCCGCCTTCATCGTCAACCGGATCCTGATGCCGATGATCAACGAGGCGGTCTACACGCTCTATGAGGGGGTCGGGTCGGTCAAGTCGATCGACAGCGCCATGCGCCTTGGCGCCAATCACCCGATGGGGCCGCTGGAACTGGCCGATTTCATCGGCCTCGACACCTGCCTCGCGATCATGAACGTGCTGCACGAGGGTCTGGCCGATACAAAGTATCGCCCCTGCCCGCTGCTGACGAAATATGTCGAAGCCGGCTGGCTGGGCCGCAAGACCGGGCGCGGATTTTACGATTACAGCGGCGAAGAGCCGGTTCCGACGCGCTGAACCGGCTCAGAGCGAGAGCGTGTGCTCCCGCAGCCAGGCGATGAAGCCGCGCGGGTCGGTCTTCAGCGGGGCGAGCTGTTCGGCGGTGAGCGGTGGCCCGATCACCGGCCCGTGCGGGCGATTGCAGGCCTTGACCACCTCATGCAGGAGCAGCGCCTGTCGCAGGGTCGGCGAGAGGCGGTTGGCGATCTGGTAGGCGCGCGAATTCTGCCCGTGGAAGTGGATCGGCACCACGGCGGCATCGGCCCTGCGGATCATCTGCGCGGTAAACACGTTCCATTCCGCCTCGACCACGGGGCCGAAGGCGGTTCTGGACGATGCCACCACCCCCGAGGGGAAAACGCAGATCAGCCCGCCGCTGGCGAGCCGGTCCATGGCCTTGGCCCGCATCTGCTTGAACTTGGCCTGCGCATCCTTGTCATGCGGGAACGGCACCGGGATGAGAAACGAAGAGGCAATCTCGTCGAGGCCAGTCAGAACCTCGCGGGTGAGAATCTGGAAATCCGGGCGCACGCGCGAGATCATTTCGGCCAGAATCATGCCGTCGACAAGACCATGCGGGTGGTTGGCCACCACCACCACCGGGCCTTCCTTGGGAATATGGGCCAGCTGCTCCGGCGGCGTGGTGATCTCGATGCCCATCACGTCGAGGGCGGCGCGCCAGAAGGCGATTCCCTCGGCGCCCCCGCGCCGCTCGAATTCGCGCACCATCCGGATGATCGGGATCTTCCCGGTCACCCATTCGATGGCGCGGATCGTGGTCGACTGCAGCCCGTTCTCGAAGGAATTGGCGTAGGAAAGGCTGCGCTTGTCGTATTTCGGGCGGGCGCCCGGGGGCTTTTTCGGAAGCTGCATCTCGGCCCTCAGGACTCTTCGCCGAACAGGTCTTTGACCAGCGCTTCGAGCGCGTCCATCAACTCTTCGGCCTGAGGCCCGGAGGTTTCGACCTCGATGACCGAACCGTAGGAGGCCGCCAGCATCAACAGGCCCATGATCGAGTCGCCGTCGGCGTGCATGCCGTCCTTGGTGACGCGCGCCTTCGCGTCATGCGCCTCGACGACCTCGACGAATTTCGCCGATGCTCGGGCGTGGAGCCCCTTGTCATTGATGATCTTCAACTGACGAACGATCGGTTCGGCCATCGTCTTCTCCTACTTCGGTCGACCGTCAACAACGTCGATGTATTTGCGCCCCGCCGCGAGGGCCGCGGCGGCGGCCTCGTCGATGGGCTTCTGGCGCGATTTGGCAAGCTTGACCAGCATGGGCAGGTTGGCGCCGTAAAGAATCTTCCGGTTTTCCCGCGCGCAGGCCGGCAGCGAAAGATTCGCCGGCGAGGAGCCGAACATGTCGACCACCACGATGACGCCCTCCCCGGTATCGACCTCATCGGCCGCGCGCATGATCTCGGTTGCCTTGCGCTCCCGGTCGTAATCGGCGGCAATGGCGATGGCCCGGGCCTGCCGGACCGGCCCGACGACATGCTCGACCGCGGCCAGGTATGCCGCCGCCAGGCCCCCATGTGCAACGATCACGATTCCGATCACCGGGATCGACCCCCGCGCGTTTCCTCTCCCGCAGAGGCGGGCGTTTCGAGTTCTCGGTGCCGAATAGACACCCGCCAGCCGGCCGCCGCAAGGGCACTGCCCACTTCCTCGGCAAGGGCAACCGACCGATGCTGCCCGCCGGTGCAGCCGAAGCCGATGTTGAGATGCGCCTTGCCCTCGGTCGCATAGGCCGGAAGCAGGAAATTCACAAGGTCGAGAACCCGCTCGAGAAAGCCGGCATGGCGCGCATCTTCGGCGATATAGGCGCGCACGTCCGCATCGAGGCCTGTATGCGCGCGCAGCGCCGGCTCCCAGTGCGGGTTTCGCAGGAACCGCACGTCGAAAACGAGGTCGAGCCCGCGCGGCAGGCCGCGCTTGTAGGAAAAGCTCTGCACCGCGATCGAAAGCGTTTCGCCCGGACCGAGGCCGAGCCATTCCTGAATTTCGGCCTTGAGTTGATGGACCGTCAGCTCGGAGGTGTCGATCAGGACATCGGCCCGCGCCCGTATGGGGGCAAGCAGGTCGATTTCGCGCCGGATACCCTCAATCGGGGTCGTGTCCGGGGCGAGCGGATGGCGGCGACGGGTTTCGGAATAGCGTTGCGCGAGAACATCGGGTCGGCAGTCGAGGAACACCAGCTCGGCCTGCACACGCGGGTCGGCGGCAAGATTGTCGATGGTGTCGGTCAGCGCCTCGGTCGAGAACCCGCGGGTGCGCACGTCTATACCGAGAGCCAGGGGGTGTGCGTCCTTTCCGCCGGACAGAAGCCGCGGGATCAGGCGCATCGGCAGGTTGTCGATCGCCTCGAAGCCGAAATCCTCGAGCGCGCGAATGGCCGTTGTCCGGCCGGCCCCGGAGGCGCCGGTCACCAGAATCACCCGCTGGGGGGCAATACTGGCGTTTCTTCGCCGCGCTTTCGGTTCATCCTGCATGGTCAACGCGCCCACCTTTCGCCAGTGCCATAATGGCGCTTGGGAAATGCGGCGCGTCAACCCGTTGCAGCCTTGCGACCTCGGTTCCGAGCACTTTTTCGAAGGCCGGTTTCGGCAGACGTTCCGTTTCCGGCACTTCGAGATCGACCACGAGCGCCAGCGGCGCGGCCTCGCAGAAGGGCACCCGAAGCAAGCCGATACCACGGGCCTCGACCACCCCGGAAAGGCGCGGCGGGGCGCAGGCCCAGGGCCATCCGTCACGCAGGACGAGCCGCGTCAGGTCATCGGCGATCAGCCGCGCTCCAAGAGCGATCAACTGCAGGCAAAGCGACGACTTGCCGGAGCCGGAGGGGCCGGTGACCATCACGGCGCGCCCGTCGACGGCCACGGCGCTGGCGTGGCGGGTCTCCTCGCCCGGGATCGGCGCGCCGTTGGGTCTCACACCGGCAGGCCGACGACGAACCGCGCCCCGAGGGGGTCAGACGTCACGTCGGCTTTGGTCGGACGGATGTTTTCGGCCCAGATCACGCCGCCATGAGCTTCGACGATCTGTTTCGAGATCGCGAGGCCGAGCCCGGAATTGTTGCCGAACTGGTTCTCGGGCCGTTGCGAATAGAAGCGGTTGAAGATCTTGGTCAGCGCTTCTTCCGGGATGCCCGGGCCGGTGTCTTCGACCACCACCAGAACGCGATTGTCGCGTTTGCGGGCCCAGATCCTGATCGCATCGCCCTCCTCGCAGAAGCTGATGGCGTTGGAAATGAGGTTGACGAAGACCTGGGCAAGGCGCGCCTCGAGACCGTGAATCACGATCTCGCCGGGCGGCAGGTCGGAAATGAACTCGACGCCTTTCTGGTTCGCTTCGTTGCCGAGATATTCCGAAAGATTGCGCAGCATCTTCAGCAGGTCGAAGGGCTCTTCTTCCTCCTTCACGAGCTCGCTGTCGAGGCGCGAGGCGTTGGAAATGTCGGTCACCAGCCTGTCGAGCCGGCGCACGTCATGGTCGATCACATCGAGCAGCTTCTCGCGCTGTTCCGGTTTCGTGGCGACCCGCAACGTGCCCACCGCCGAGCGCAGGCTGGCGAGCGGGTTCTTGAGTTCGTGGGCGACGTCGGCCGCGAATTGTTCGTTGGCGTCGATCCGGTCGTAAAGGGCGGCGACCATGCCGCGCAGGGCCTTCGAGAGCCGTCCGATTTCGTCGGGTCGGCCCGAAAGATCGGGGATCCGCACCCGGCCGCCGCTCGACTTCCGGGTGTTGCGTGCACGCCCGACCTCGGCCGCGGCGGCGAGATCGGCCAGCGGGTTGGCGATGGTGGACGCCAGCAGCATCGAGAGGCCGATCGCCACCAGGATTGCGATCAGGAAGATCCGCAGGATCTGCTCACGCTCCCATCCGACGAGGGCTTCGACCATCGCGCCGGTGGTCTCGATGGCGACCGCGCCGATGACCTTCCCCCCGACCACGACCGGCGCCGCGACAAGCATCGCCCCGCTCTTGCCGTCAGGGTTAAGGGCAACGAGTTCCGTCTTGCCTTCGAGAACGCCGCCGAGCACCTGTCGGGCGACATCCTGCGCAGGCATGCCGGTCGGCGAATCGGAAGGTGCCCGGCTGACGAGGCCCACGACTAAATTCCAGGCCCTGGACAGCATGTCGTCGAGAAACGTCTTGCGGTCGGTCGCGGGGACGATGCCGGCAGCACCTGTCGGTTCGGTTTCGGCACGGTTTCCGAGCAGCTCGCCGCTGGCATCGAAGACCATCACGCTGCCGCTGTCTTCGAACGGGACCCCCGCGAGAACATCCGCCACCTGCTGCGGGGTGAGCGCCGCCCTTTCCGGCTGGGCCTGCGCGCGCGCGGCAAGCACGTTGGCAACCAGCTGGGCCGAATTTACGAGGCTTTGCTGGCGCAACTGGACCACGCCTTCGCGCAGCGGATTGAAATAGAGCACGCCGCCGGCCAGCAGGATCAGCCCGAGAATGTTGAAAATGATGATCTTGCGCGCCATCGGCGAGCGGTTGACGGAAAAACGCCTGCGCTGCTTGCGCACTTCGCGCAGCTCGTCGTCCGCCTCCGATTGCGGCGCGATCCAGTCGTCGCCCAGAACGACGCCCGTGTCACGATCAGAGACTGCCGTATCGCGCACCCGTTTCACCCCGGTACCGCCCGTGCGCCCGAGGGCGCGGGGGCCCTATTCCTCGTTATAGCGATAACCGATGCCATAGAGCGTTTCGATCGCCGAGAAATCCTCGTCGACCATGCGCATCTTCTTGCGCAGCCGCTTGATGTGGCTGTCGATGGTGCGGTCGTCGACATAGACCTGATCGTCGTAGGCAACGTCCATCAACTGGTCGCGGCTCTTGACGAAGCCGGGGCGCTGGGCCAGCGCCTGCAGAAGCAGGAATTCGGTGACCGTCAGCGAAACGTCATGGCCCTTCCACGTCACCGCATGGCGCAGCGGATCCATCGTCAGCGAGCCGCGCACCATGACCTTGTTTTCCTCGGTGTCGGGCATGGCGACGCCGTCGAGCGCCTCCTGCCGGCGCAGGAGCGCGCGGATCCGCTCGACGAGAAGCCGCTGGCTGAAAGGCTTCTTGACGTAGTCGTCGGCGCCCATGCGCAGGCCGAGGATCTCGTCGATCTCGTCGTCCTTCGAGGTCAGGAAGATGACCGGCATCCGGGATTTCTGCCGAACCCTCTGCAAGAGGTCCATCCCGTCCATCCGGGGCATCTTGATATCGAACACGGCCATGTCGGGCAGGCGCTTGTTGAACGCATCCAGCGCCGCCTGACCGTCATTGTAGGTTTCGACCTCGAAGCCCTCGGCCTCGAGTGTCATGGAGACGGACGTCAGGATATTCCTGTCGTCGTCAACAAGGGCGATCCTGGACATGTGAGTGATCCTCTGCTGCTCGTTGTCTGCCTGTTTTTCGCCCATTCAACAGATTTTCCGGCGGAAAATCAATATCGACGGGCGAATCGGGGCGCGACCTGAGTCAATTCAGCACCACAATTTGCAAATATTCGGCTAAGATGGCTCAATTCCGACCGCGCGAAAGATGGTTGCGCAAACAGGCCCGATGCTAGCGCAAACTTTCATGGCGGCCCTGTTCCCATTCAAATCGCCCGTGATATAGCGGCCATGCCGCGGGTGCAGCATCGCCCGCCAGATGACCTCCGCCGACCGCGCGGACCCAGAGTTTGTCAACCCGCCGGTTCTTGCCGGCTACAGGAGCACCGCATGAGCACAGGACGTGTGAACCCTTCGCAACGACTGGAAGACCAGGGGATCAAGGGCCTCGGCACCGTCTATTACAACCTGATCGAACCGCAGCTCGTGGAACACGCCGTCTGCCGCGGCGAGGCCCGCGTCGGCAAGGGCGGATCGGTCCTCGTGGCGACCGGAACGCATACGGGCCGCTCGCCCAAGGACAAGTATGTCGTTCGCACGCCGGATGTCGAAGACACGATCTGGTGGGAAAACAACCCGCCGCTGGATCCGGCCGACTTCGACCGGCTGTATGAAGACATGCTCGCCCACATGGCCGGCAAGGACATGTTCGTCGAAGATCTCCATGCCGGTGCCGATCCGGAATACAAGATCGACGTCCGGGTTGTCACCGAGCTGGCCTGGCACGGGCTCTTCATGCGCCACATGCTGCGCCGCCCGGCGCGCAAGGATCTCGACAGTTTCGTGCCGGAATTCACGATCATCAACGTGCCTTCCTTCAAGGCCGACCCGGCCCGCCACAACTGCCGGTCGGAAACCATCATCGCGCTGAACTTCGAGAAGAAGATCATCCTGATCGGTGGCACCGAATATGCCGGCGAAAACAAGAAGTCGGTGTTCACGCTGCTCAACTACATCCTGCCCGGCAAGGGCGTCATGGCGATGCACTGCTCGGCGAACCACGCGCCCCACGACCCCGATGACGCGGCGGTGTTCTTCGGCCTGTCCGGCACCGGCAAGACGACGCTTTCGGCCGACCCGACGCGGGTTCTGATCGGCGACGACGAGCACGGCTGGTCTGACCGCGGCGTGTTCAACTTCGAGGGCGGGTGCTACGCCAAGACGATCAACCTCTCGAAACACGCCGAGCCGGAAATCTACGCCACCACGTCGAAATTCGGCTCGGTGGTCGAGAACATGGTCTGGGACGAAGAGACCATGGAGCTCGATTTCACGGATGCCAGCCTCACCCAGAACACCCGGGTCGCCTATCCGCTGCACTACATTTCCAATGCCTCGAAAAGCTCGTTGGGCGGGCACCCGAAGAACATCATCCTGCTGACCGCCGATGCCTTCGGGGTGATGCCCCCGATCGCCCGGCTGACCCCGGCGCAGGCGATGTATCACTTCCTGTCGGGCTTTACCGCCAAGGTTGCCGGGACCGAGCGCGGCGTCACCGACCCCGAGCCGAGCTTCTCGACCTGCTTCGGCGCGCCGTTCATGCCGCGCCGACCCGAGGTCTATGGCAACCTCCTGCGCGAAAAGATCGCCCGCCACGACGCCCGCTGCTGGCTGGTCAATACCGGCTGGACGGGCGGCCCCTACGGTGTCGGCGAGCGGATGCCGATCAAGGAAACCCGCCTGCTGCTGGCCGCCGCGCTCGACGGTTCGCTGAACGATGCCAAGTTCCGCGTCGATCCGAACTTCGGCTTCGAGGTGCCGGTGCACGTCGAGCATGTGCCCGCCGTCCTGCTCGACCCGCGCCATACCTGGGACGATCCGGAAGCCTATGACCGGCAGGCGGCGCGGCTGGTGGCGATGTTCGCCGAGAACTTCAAGCAGTATGAGCCCTATGTCGATGACGAGGTGAAGGCGGTGATGCTGGGCTGAAGCGCCCCCTCAAACCCTGCAGCGCCCCGGCCACCGCGCCGGGGCGTTTGCGTCAGAGCGTCAGCCCGCGGCGGATCAGGTTCAGCCCCGCCAGCGCCAGAACCGCCAGAACGGCGCGCCGGAAGGTGGCCTGCGGCATCCGGTCGTGCAGGCGAAAGCCGACCCAAAGCCCCAGCAGGGTCGGACCCAGCGCCGCCAGCGAGAGCGGCAGCGTCTCGGCATTGAGGATTCCCGAGCGCAGATGCGCCACCAGCAGGGCGATCGAGCCCAGCCCGAAGACGACGCCCTGGGCGCGGATCGACTCGCGCTTCTCCACCTCGATCGCCGTGAGATAGGCGATGAGCGGCGGCCCCCAGACGCCCGAAACCCCGCCAACCAGACCCGAAACAGTGCCGAACAGAAGCTCGTGCAGCGGCCGCCGCGCGGGATCGAGATGAAGGCGAAAACCCACCAGCTGGGCGAGGGCAAAAACCAGGATCGGCACCCCGATGACCACGAAAAGCACCGGCTGCGGCGCCCGTGCGGCCAGTAGTGCCGAGGCCCCGAGGCACAGGAGCATCACCCCGACATAGACCCGGAACCGCGCCAGAACCTGCCATGCCGCCCGCCAACCCTGCCGGAAACTCTGGATGAGGTTCGTGACGAGGGTGGGAAGAATCAATGCTGCAAGTGCAGTCTCGGCCGGCAGGAACGAGCCGAGACTCGAGATCATGATCATCGGCATGCCGAAGCCCACCGCCCCCTTCACGAAGCCGGCGAAAAGGCTGACGCCCACCAGCGCCAGTAGCGAAGGGGGCGAGAGATCTGCCGTCAACGCACTCATGTTCCACCACCTTTTCCGGCTT
>RFKM01000314.1 GCA_003694465.1 Alphaproteobacteria bacterium | reverse complement strand
GGTGCGGGGCAGGGGGCGCGGCGGGGTATGCACCGGCCGGGCTACCCCCGCGAGAGCGCGGCAACCCCCGTGCGGGCGAGTTCGGTCAGCCCCAGCGGGCGCATGAGATCGGCGAAGGCGTCGATCTTTTCCGAGCTGCCGGTGATCTCGAAGATGAAGCTCTCCAGCGTCGCATCCACCACGTTGGCCCGGAAGATGTCGGCCAGGCGCAGCGCCTCGACCCGCTTCTCGCCGGTGCCCGCCACCTTGAACAGCGCCAGCTCGCGCTCGACGGCGGCGCCTTCGACGGTGAGGTCGTGCACCTCGTGCACGGGCACGATGCGCCCCAGCTGGGCCTTGATCTGTTCGATCACATGCGGCGTTCCGGTCGTCACGATGGTGATCCGGCTGGTGTGGCCGGCATGATCGACCTCGGCGACGGTCAGGCTCTCGATGTTGTAGCCCCGGCCCGAAAACAGCCCGATCACCCGCGCCAGCACCCCGGCCTCGTTGTCGACGATCACCGCCAGCGTGTGGCGCTGGATCTCGTGGGAGTGGAAATCGCGCAGATCGTAGGCCGACTTGCGCGACGATCCCTTCTTGATCTTGAGTTCCGTCATCTGCTCGCCCTCCTCAAACCAGAACCGCGCCATCGTCGCCGATCGCGTCGGTGGCCTTGTCGTCGCCCAGAAGCATCTTGTTGTGCGGCTCTCCCGAGGGGATCATCGGGAAGCAGTTTTCGTGCTTCTCGACCAGAACCTCGAGGATGAACGGCCCGTCGCTCTCGATCATCTCGCGGATCGCCTCGTCGAGCTCGGCCGGATCGCTCACCGTGCGGCCTTTCGCCCCCATCGCCTCGGCGAGCTTCGGGAAGTCGGGCAGGCTTTCCGTCCAGCTCTGCGAATAGCGCTCGCCATGCAGAAGCTGCTGCCACTGGCGCACCATGCCGAGGCGCTCGTTGTTGAGGATGAACTGCTTGACCGGCAGGCGGAACTGCACCGCCGTCGAGATTTCCTGCATGTTCATCAGGAAGCTGGCATCGCCCGCCACGTTGATGACCAGCGCCTCGGGATGGGCGATCTGAACCCCGTTCGAGGCCGGCAGACCGTAGCCCATGGTGCCAAGGCCGCCGGAGGTCATCCAGCGGTTGGGCTCGTCGAAATGCAGGAATTGGGCCGCCCACATCTGGTGCTGGCCGACCTCGGTGGTGATGTAGCGATCGCGCCCGCGGGTCAGCGCCTCGAGCCGCTCGAGGGCGTATTGCGGCTTGATGATCGTGTCGGAATTCCGGTAGGCGAGGCAGTTCACCGCCTTCCACTTCTCGATCTGCGCCCACCATTTCTCGAGCCCGGCGGCATTGACCTTGCGCCCGCGCGATTTCCAGATCCGCAGCAGGTCTTCGAGCACATGGCCGACATCGCCGACGATCGGCACGTCAACATGAATGACCTTGTTGATCGACGAGGGGTCGATGTCGATATGGGCCTTCTTCGAGCCCGGCGAGAAGGCGTCGATCCGCCCGGTGATCCGGTCGTCGAAGCGGGCGCCGACGGCGATCATCAGGTCGCAGTCGTGCATCGCCATGTTGGCCTCGTAGAGCCCGTGCATGCCGAGCATCCCCAGCCAGTGCTTGCCCGAGGCCGGATAGGCGCCCAGACCCATCAGCGTCGAGGTGATCGGAAAGCCGGTGGCATCGACCAGCTCGCGCAGCAGCTGCGCGGCCGCGGGGCCCGAATTGATCACCCCGCCGCCGGTATAGAAGATCGGCCGCTCGGCGCTTTCCATCATCTCGACGAGCCGGGTGATGGCGCCGACGTCGCCCTTGACCGCGGGCCGGTAATGGTCGGTGCGCGCCTTCATCGGCGGCACATAGGTGCCGGTGGCGAACTGCACGTCCTTCGGGATGTCGACCAGCGTCGGCCCCGGCCGGCCGGTGGTGGCGACATGGAAGGCCTGATGGATGGTCTCGGCGAGGCGGTCGGTATCCTTCACCAGCCAGTTGTGCTTGGTGCAGGGCCGGGTGATGCCGACGGTATCGGCCTCCTGAAAGCCGTCGGTGCCGATCATGAAGGTCGGCACCTGCCCGGTGAGCACGACGATGGGGATCGAGTCCATCAGCGCGTCGGTGAGCCCGGTCACCGCGTTGGTCGCCGCCGGGCCGGAGGTGACCAGAACCACCCCGGGCTTGCCGGTCGAGCGGGCATAGCCCTCGGCGGCATGCACCGCCCCCTGTTCGTGGCGCACGAGGATGTGGCGGATGTCGTTCTGCTGGAACAGTTCGTCATAGATCGGCAGGACGGCGCCGCCGGGATAGCCGAATACCGTGTCCACACCCTGATCCTTCAGGGCCTGGATCACCATTCTCGCGCCGGTCATCTGACGTGTCATTCTTCTCTCCGTTCCACCGTCATCTCAAAAAAAACGCCCCCGAAGCTGCGGGGGCGCATGGGGTCGGTCCGGGTGCCGTTACCGTCCCATGCGCCAAGGGTCCACCACACCGATTACGAGGTCGTTCATGCCGAGTGCTCCTGCGTTGCGGGCGACACCCTAGCGCACCGGCCGGGGGCGTCAACGGCGAAATGGGTGCCGAAAGTGTCGCAGGAGCGATTTTTTTGAAATTTTCTTCCCCAAGGCCGGCCGTGGGCGTAATTTTCCGTGCGGGGCCGGCCGGATGCGCGCCGCCCCCCTTGGGTTTCCGCCCGGCACCGGGGCCGGGGTCAGGGCAGGGTGATCGCCGCCACCTGTTCGGCGATCGGATCGGTAGCCAGCGGGTGATGATCCTGCGCGAAATCGGCCGGATCCGTCACCTCGATCCACGCGCCGCCGCGGTAGACCTCGAGCGGCCGGTAGCGCGCCTTGTAGCCCATCTTCGGGCTGCCGGGCACCCAGTAGCCGAGATAGACATAGGGCAGGCCGGCGGCGCGGGCCATTTCGATATGGTCGAGAATGACATAGGCGCCAAGGCTGTCGGCGGGGCGGTCCGGGTCATAGAAGGAATAGACCATCGACAGCCCGTCGTCGAAAATGTCGGTCAGGCAGACGGCGGCGAGCGGGCCGGGGCGCCCGTCCTCGCCGGGGCGGGCATATTCGATCACCCGGGTGCGGATCGGGGTCTCCTCGATCATCGCAGCGAATTCGAAAACGTCCATGTCGGCCATGCCGCCGTCGGCGTGGCGGCTGTCGAGATAGCGGCGGAAGAGCTCGAACTGCTCTTCCGTGGCCCAGGCCGCCCGGGTCGAGCGCACCAGATCGCGCCCGCGCGACAGGATCCGGCGCTGCGTCTTGCCGGGCTTGAAATCGGCCACCCGGATGCGCGCCGAAAGGCACAGCGCGCAATCGGCGCAGGTGGGCCGGTAGAGCACGTTCTGCGAGCGCCGGAAGCCCTGCTTGGAGAGGGTGTCGTTGAGGGCCTGCGCCTGCTCGCCCTGCAGGGCGGTGAACAGCTTGCGCTCCAGCCGCCCCTCGAGATAGGGGCAGGGCTGCGGCGCGGTCACGTAGAACTGCGGGGCAAGCGGTAGGCTGTGGCGCAT
>RFKM01000313.1 GCA_003694465.1 Alphaproteobacteria bacterium | reverse complement strand
GCATGGGGGCGGGCCCAGGCGGGCAGATCCAGGGCGCTCTCGGCCCCGAAGGCCTGCCCGGCGTTCAGATGGTCCGACTTCACCGTCAGCCCCACCGCGCCGGCCGAAATGCGCTCGAGCGGCGATTTGGCGTCAAGGTCGGTGACCGAGCCGACGTTTTCGCCGGCAAGCGGCTTGCCGCTGGCCACCTCGCCGGCGAGGGCGCGCACCAGCACCGTCTTGCCAAGGTGCTTGACGGTATCGGCCAGGGCGCCGACGGCGATCGCCCCGTCGCCAAGGCGCCCGGCGGCGACGGCCGCCTCGGGGGCCTCGTGGCGCAGCGCCTTCATCAGCCGGTTCACCCCGTTGCGATGCTCGCCCGAGCCGAGGAAGGCGGGCACGAGGTCGTTGTGCTGGAGCACCCGCGCCGCCACGTCATAGACCTCTTCGGCCATGACCTTCTGATCCTCGATGATTTCCTCGAGCAGCTTGTCGTCGAAATCGGCATAGCTTTCGAGCATCTCGCCGCGGGCCTCGGCCTCGCGCGGGCGCACGGCGGCGGGAATTTCCATCAGGGTCGAGGGCGCGCCGTCGTGGAACTTCCAGGCCCGTTCCGAGACCAGATCGACGACCCCGACGATCGTCTCGCCTTCGCGGATCGGCACTTCGCGCAGGACGATGTGATGGCGCGAATAGGTCTGCAGGGCCGAGACCACTTCCGACATGCGGCTGTTCGGCGCGTCGGTCTTGTTGATGAAGACGAAGGCCGGCACGTTCGCCTCTTCGATCATCCGCAGGTAGGGCGCGGCCAGCACCGCCGCATCGGCATCGGCCGGCACCACCAGCACCGCCGCGTCGGAGGCGGCAAGGGCGCTGCCCACCGGGCCAAGGTTTTCCGACCCGCCGGCAATGTCGAGGGCCACCCAGTCGTTGTCCATGTAACCGAAGGAGACCGCCCGGGCGAGGCCGGGGATCTCGAAGCTCTTGCCGGGCTTGCCGTCGAGCGCCGCAAGGGCCTCGACGAGCGTTGACTTGCCGGAATGCGACGGCCCCAGAACGGTGAATACTCTCATGTGCGGATCCTCCTTGGGTGAACGGACAAACCCTAGCCCCCCGGGCACAGGCGGCCTTGCGGCAGATCAAACCCGGGGCTTGCGATGACCAGTTTGCATGGCCATCATCGCCCGATGCAAGCGTCACGCAAAGCCCTCGCCTTCGTCCTCGTGACGATCTTCATCGATGCGCTCGGCATCGGCATCGTCTTTCCGCTGATGCCCGACCTGATGGCGCGGGTCGGCGCGGGCGATACCGCCGCCGGGGCGCTCTGGGCCGGCGCGCTCATGGCCGCCTATGCGGCGATGCAGCTGCTCTTCTCGCCGGTGGTCGGCGGTCTGTCCGATGCGCACGGGCGCCGGCCGGTGCTGCTACTGGCCCTGCTGGCGCTCGCGCTCGACTATGCGCTGATGGCGCTGGCGCAGAGCTTCTGGCTGCTGCTCGTCGGGCGCCTCGTGGCCGGCGCCGCCGGGGCGAGCTACATCACCGCCAGCGCCTATGTGGCCGACATCACCCCGCCCGAGCGGCGCGCGGCGCGCTTCGGGCTGATCGGGGCGACCTACGGCATCGGCTTCGTCATGGGGCCGGCGCTGGGCGGCATGCTGGGCGCCTGGAACATAACCGCGCCGTTCTGGGCGGCGGCGGGGCTTTCGGCGCTCAATTTCGCCTTCGGGCTCATGGTGCTGCCTGAAAGCCTGCCGCCTGACCGCCGCCGCCCCTTCGCCCGGGCCGATCTCAACCCCTTTGCCGTCATCCTGCGGGCTTTCCGCCTTCCTGGTCTGGCGCTGCCGCTCTTGATGCTCTTCGTCTTCGAATTCACCAACATGGTCTATCCGACGCTCTGGGCCTTCTGGACGCGCGAGACCTTCGGCTGGTCGGCGGCGCTGATCGGCCTGTCGCTCAGCGCCTACGGGGTGGGGGTGGCCCTGACGCAGGGGGCGCTGCTGCCCGGGCTGGTGCGCCGAACGGGCGAATATCGCACCCTGATCTTTTCGGTCGGGGCGGCGATCGTCGCCCTGACGGGGCTGGGGCTGGCGACGCAATCGTGGATGGTCTTCGCCCTCATGCCGCTGGCCTGCCTTGCCGACATGGCGCCGCCCACCGCCTCGGCGATGATGGCCAACATCGTCGACGAAGACCGGCAGGGCGTCTTGCAGGGGGTGATCGCGGCGCTGGGTTCGGTGGCGGCCATCGTGGCGCCGCTGCTGCTGACACCGCTGTTTCATCTCTTTGCCGCCGAAGGCGCGGCGCTGCGCGCACCCGGCGCGCCGTTCCTCGCCTCGGCGGCGCTGCTGCTGCTGGCCTTTCCCGGCTTTCTCGCCCTCGGCCGGCGGCGGGGGGCGCGAGCGCCCTTGCCATGAGTTGCCCGTTCAGGGCATGGTCTGCCGGGGGCCAGACAACCGGACGCTGAAATGTGGAAAATCCGAACCCATCGCATGGGCATCGACCGGGGGAGCCTTCTGCTCTTTTCCGATTTCCAGGACAACGGGCCGATGTGGACGGGCCAGGGCGAACGCGAAGCGCGCCGCGCCGTGGCCTTTTCCGAGCCGTTCCTTTCAGCGCCGGTGGTTCAGGTGGGCATCTCGATGTGGGATGCCGACAGTGGCCGCAACCCGCGCATGGACATCATGGCCGAGAACGTCACCCCCGCGGGGTTCGACATCGTGTTCCGCACATGGGGCGACAGCCGCATCGCCCGGGTGCGCGCCGACTGGCTTGCCCTCGGCGAGGTTGCCCATGAAGACGACTGGGAGATCACGCCGTGAAGCGCACCGCGCCCTGATCGGTCAGGAATAGTGGCTCTCGTAGAGCGGCTCGAGCGTGGCATCGTCGAACAGCGACGAAACGCTGGTGCCGCCCCAGATGTTGAGAATCGCCTGCGCAAAGATCGGCGCCGTCGGCACGACGCGGATGTTGGGGGCAGAGCGCACCGCGGCGGTCGGCTCGATCGTGTCGGTGATGACGAGGCTTTTCATCGCCGAATTGGTGACGCGCTCCACCGCCGGGCCCGACATCACCCCGTGGGTGATATAGGCATGAACCTCCCGGGCACCGTTGTCCATCAGCAGGCTGGCCGCCTTGACCAGCGTTCCGGCGGTGTCGCAGATGTCGTCGATGATGATGCAGCGCTTGTCCTTCACGTCGCCGATCACCGTCATCTCGGCCACTTCGCCGGGCTTTTCGCGGCGCTTGTCGACGATGGCGAGCGGGGCGTTGATGCGCTTGGCCAGCTCGCGCGCGCGGGCCACGCCGCCCACGTCGGGGCTGACCACCATCACCTCGTCGAGGCAGTCGCGGAAGGCGTGGCGGATGTCGAGGGCGAAGATCGGGCTGGCATAGAGGTTGTCGACCGGGATGTCGAAAAAGCCCTGGATCTGGGCGGCGTGCAGGTCCATCGTCAGCACCCGCTCGATACCCGCCTGGGTGATCATGTTGGCCACCAGCTTGGCGCTGATCGGAGTGCGGGCCTTGGTGCGCCGGTCTTGCCGGGCATAGCCGAAATACGGGATCACCGCCGTGATCCGCGCCGCCGACGAGCGCCGCAGCGTGTCGGAAATGATCAAGAGTTCCATGAGGTTGTCATTCGCCGGGTTGGAGGTCGGCTGAATGATGAACATGTCTTCGCCGCGCACGTTCTCGTGAATCTCGACGAAGATTTCCTGATCGTTGAACCGCTCGACGCGCGCGTCCACCAGCTTGACCGGGGCGCCCCGGTGAATGGTCATCCGCCGGGCGACGGCATTGGCAAGGGTAAGGTTGGCATTGCCCGAGATGAGCTTCGGTTCGTTGATGGCAGGCATGGTCTTCCCCGATGGTCTTG
>RFKM01000312.1 GCA_003694465.1 Alphaproteobacteria bacterium | reverse complement strand
GCCAAGGGCTGGTTCAAGGGCACCGACGGGGTGCGCGACCAGATCACCTCCATCGAGGGCATTCGCGGCACCAACCGCATCGACAAGGTGATCGGCGACCACCACATCAATTCCTTCCGCGGCCTCGATGGCGCCGACGTGCTCAAGGGTGGCGGCGGCACCGACTGGACAATCTACGACCAGGACGCCCGCTTCGGCGGCAGCGCCGGGGTTCGGGTCGATCTCGGGGGCGGCTTCGCCATCGACGGTTTCGGCGCGCGCGACAGGCTGGTCTCGGTCGAGGCGGCGGTCGGCACCCAGTCCGGCGACACCTTCATCGACAACGGCGGGAACAACACCTTCTACGGCCTCGGCGGCGACGACAGTTTCCAGCTGTCGCAGGGAACCGACACCCTGTATGGCGGAACCGGCGCCGACACCTTCACCTTTGTCGGACCCGATTTCGGCGCCGACACGATTGGCGATTTCGAAGACGGGACGGACATGCTAGAGATTGCCGACGCGCCGGGCTTCGCCGCCCTGACGATCAGTGTCGACGGCGCCGACATGCTGATCGAATGGAACGGCAATTCGATCCGCCTGCTCGGTCAGGCGGGCGCCACCATCGACGCCAACGATTTCTTCTTCCCCTGAGGGGTCAGATCGCCAGGTCTTCCTTGCTGCCTCCGGCGGCAAGGTGGGCCTGCATCCAGCGCGGCGCCCGCCCCCGGCCCGACCAGGTTTCGTCGGGGTTTTCGGGGTTGCGATATTTCGGCGCGACCTTGCCGCGCGTGCCGGTGCGTTTTTCGCCCTTGAGCGACGGCAGGTCGGCCCCGGTGATTTCGGCCAGCGAATAGCCGTGGGCGCGGGCGGCCGCCTCCGCCGCCTTCAATGCTGCGCGCTTTTCCGCTTCCGCCAGACGCGCCAGCGCCTTGTCGACATCCGCCCGCAGCCGCTCGAGCTGCTTGCGGTTCATCCCCTTGAGATCGAATTTCAAACCCTTCTCCCCTGCTGCTTTTCTGGGTCCGCCAAACCGATGCCTCCGACCGGAACCGCGCCCGCGCTTCTTCAACGAAGCCCGCCCCCAGTCTTTGCATCATGGCCGGAAATTCAAGAACTTTCCCGTTCGAGGGCCGATCAGGCCGCCCCCAGCGCCGCCGGCGCATTGGTCAGGACCACGTCGATGCCGATCCCGATCGCCAGCGCCGCGGCCAGCACCACCAGCCCGAGGTGAACCACCCGCGCCGCGCGCTCGACCATTCCCAGCGGCCAGGCCACGACGAAGGTCAGCGCCGCCATTCCCGCCATCGACCCGATGCCGAACACGACGATATAGGCCAGCGCCACCGCCGCGCTCTGGGTCGCCGCCAGCGCCAGCGCCAGAAGCCCCGCCGAACCGGCGGCGCCGTGCATCAGCCCCACCAGCAGCGCCCGCCAGGGCAGGCCCGCCGGATGGTCGTGATCGTGATGCGATTGCGCATGCGCCCCGGTCTCGCCGGCATGGGAATGGGCGTGCAGGTGCAGCCCGCCGTCACCGTGGGAATGGGCATGAAAATGCACCCGCCGGCGCGCAAGGCGCCACAGGAGGTTCACCCCCAGCCCGACCAGCATCACTCCGACCCCCGCCTCGAGCAGGGCCGAACGCTGCTCGGTCAGCGCGAAGCCGAAGACCAGCACCAGCCCCGACAGCAGGAAAAGCGTGACCGTGTGCCCGAGGCCCCAGAAGGCGCCGCGCAGCGCCATCCGCCGCCGTCCGCCGGTGCGGTCGGCCGACATCGCCGCCATCGCCGCAAGGTGGTCGGCCTCGAGCGCATGGCTCATGCCCATCACGAATCCGAGCGCAAGAAATCCCAGCATCTTCTTCCTCCAAAGACATACCGCCAGAGCGTTCTAGCCCCCGACGAGACGCCCCCACAAGTCATACTCGCTCGCCTCGTCGACAAGAACCGAAACCCTGTCGCCCGGGCGCAACCCCTCGAAGCCCTCGTCGATGAACAGGTTGCCGTCAATCTCCGGCGCATCCGCCCGGGTGCGGCAAACCGCCCCTTCCGCGTCAACGCTGTCGACGATCACCTCCTGACGCGTGCCCACCTTGGCGGCCAGCCGGGCCTGCGAAATCGCCTGCGCCTTCTCCATGAACCGCGCCCAGCGCTCCTGCTTGACCTCTTCGGGCACATGATCCGGCAGATCGTTGGCCGCCGCCCCGGCGACGTTTTCATATTGGAAACATCCGACCCGATCGAGCTGCGCCTCCTCGAGCCAGTCGAGCAGGGTCTCGAATTCCTCTTCCGTCTCGCCCGGATAGCCGACGATGAAGGTCGAGCGCAGGGTCAGATCGGGGCAGTCGCGCCGCCAGGCGGCGATCTCGTCAAGCGTGCGGGCCGCAGCTGCCGGGCGGGCCATGCGCCGCAGCGTGTCCGGATGGGCGTGCTGGAACGGGATGTCGAGATAGGGCAGGATCAACCCCTCCGCCATCAGCGGGATCAGCTGGCGCACATGGGGGTAGGGGTAGACGTAATGCAGCCGTACCCAGGCCCCCAGCTGCCCGAGATCGCGCGCAAGGTCGGTGATGTGGGCGCGGTGGCCCTGCACCGTCTCATGGCGCAGATCGACCCCATAGGCCGAGGTGTCCTGACTGATGACCAGAAGCTCCCGAACCCCGGCCTCGACGAGCCGCTCCGCCTCGCGCAAGACCGCATGGGCCGGGCGCGAAGCCAGCCGCCCGCGCATCGCCGGAATGATGCAGAACCGGCAATGATGATTGCACCCTTCCGAAATCTTCAGATAGGCGTAATGGCGCGGCGTCAGCCGGATCCCCGAGGCCGGCACCAGATCGACGAACGGGTCCGGCGCCGGGGGAACCGCCGCGTGAACCGCATCCAGAACCTGCTCGTATTGCTGCGGTCCGGTCACCGCCAGAACCGACGGATGCGCGCCGGTGATGAACTCCGGCTCGGCGCCGAGACAGCCCGTCACGATCACCCGGCCATTCTCGGCCAGCGCCTCGCCGATCGCCTCGAGGCTCTCGGCCTTGGCACTGTCGAGAAAGCCGCAGGTGTTGACGATCACCGCATCGGCACCGCCGTAATCGGCCGAAATCGCATAGCCCTCGGCGCGCAGACGCGTCAGAATCCGCTCGCTGTCCACCAGCGCCTTCGGGCAGCCAAGGCTTACCATCCCGATCTTCGGCTGACCGGGCCGCGCTTCATCGCGGATCTGCGCGCGGGCCAGATCGGGGCGCAGGTCGGGGGGATTGGCCATCGTGCCTCTTCATCTTTCCCGAAATATCCCGGGG
>RFKM01000311.1 GCA_003694465.1 Alphaproteobacteria bacterium | reverse complement strand
TCCGCAGGGTCGACACCATCAGCATCGCCACCAGCACCAGCCAGAGCGAGACCGTCACCGGCCAGCCCGCCGGCGCCAGCGCCCCGGAGGCGGCAAGAAAGCTGGGCAGCAGGCCGAGCAGCGCCCCCGCCGGCGCGGGCACGCCGACGAAATGGGCGCGGTCCGGGGGGGTGGCGTCGTTCACCTTGCCGGACTGGACGTTGAAGCGCGCCAGCCGCAGCCCGCAGGCGCCGACGAAAAGCAGCGTCGCCAGCCAGCCCAGCCCCGCCAGCCCGGAGAGGTGTTGCAGATAGACGATCAGCGCCGGCGCGGCGCCGAAGGTGACGAAATCCGACAGCGAATCGAGCTGCGCGCCGATGTCCGAGGTGGCCTTGAGGCGGCGGGCGAGCAGCCCGTCGAGCCCGTCGAGCACCGCCGCGACCAGAATCAGGAAGGCCGCCGAGGCAAAATAGCCCTCGGTGGCAAAGCGGATCGCCGTGAGCCCGAGGCTCATCCCCGCCAGCGTCACCATGTTCGGCACCAGCTGAACCAGCGCCACCGGCGCGCGCCGCGGCGGTCTGCTCATGCCTTTGCCTCGCCCAGCGTCGCGATCACGGTTTCCCCGGCGATCATCGTCTGGCCGATCGCCACCTGCGGCTCGGCCCCCTCGGGCAGGTAGACGTCGAGCCGCGAGCCGAAGCGGATCAGCCCGAAGCGCTCGCCGGTGCGCACCGCGTCGCCCACCGCCGCCCAGCAGACGATCCGCCGCGCCACCAGACCGGCGATCTGCACCACCCCGTAGCGGCGCCCGTCGGGCAGGTCGATGACGAGGCCGTTGCGCTCGTTGTCTTCGGAGGCCTTGTCGAGGCTGGCATTGAGAAACTTGCCCGGCCGATAGGCCACCGCCGAGATCCGCCCCGCCGCCGGCACCCGGTTCACGTGGCAGTTGAACACCGACATGAACACCGAGATCCGCAGCATCGGCGCCTCTCCCAGCCCCAGCTCGGCCGGCGGCACCGCCGGTTCGAGCAGCGAGACGATGCCGTCGGCGGGCGAGACCATCACCCCGGGGCGATCGGGCGTCACCCGTTCGGGATCGCGGAAGAAGTAATAGACCCAGACCGTGAGCCCGGCGCCGATCCAGCCCAGGGGCGCCCAGAGCCAGAACAGAACCAGCGTCGCCGCCGCGGCGATGGCGACGAAGCGCCGCCCCTCCGGGTGCATCGGCTTGACGAAGGTCGACAGCATGGAAACCGACATCGGCTTCTCCTTTCATGGACCGCGGCGCTTATACGCCGACGGGCCGGAAGATCAAAGCCGCGCTGGCGCCGGGGGCTCGCCGGCGTCCCGGCGCCGTTTCGTTTTGCAAAATGCAAAACGCCGCCCCGAAGGGCGGCGCCTCGCGTGCAGTTTCGCCCCGCTTCAGCGCGCGAGCTTCCACAGCCCCGGCACCACCAGCGCCGCCAGCGCCAGTTTCACCGCGTCGCCGACGAGGAAGTTGAGCATCCCGTAGTGCAGCACCCAGCCGGCGCCCTTGTCGGCGAGGAACAGAACCGACATCCAGCCCAGCCCGAAGGCATAGATGAGCGCGTTGCCGATCAGCAGCGCCGCGGCCATCTTGAGCACCGAGCGGTCCCAGCCGCGGCGGGCGAGCCAGCCCATCACCCCGGCGGCCACGGCAAAGCCGACGAGATAGCCGCCGGTCGGCCCGGCCATGTAGGCCAGCCCGGCGCTGTCGCCGGCAAAGACCGCCACCCCGGCGGCGCCAAGCAGCAGGTAGCCGGCGAGCGTCGCCAGCCCCAGCCGCAAACCCAGCCCCGCGCCGATGGTCAGCACGGCAAAGGTCTGCATGGTCATCGGCACCGGCCACATCGGCACCCGGATCTTGGCGGCAATGGTCAGAGCGGCGATGCCCGCCAGCACCAGCACCACGTCGCGCACCCGCGCGCCGGCGCCCGTATCCGGCCCGAACGCCTCGCCCAGAACCTTGTTCATCGTCACAGCCATCGGTTTCTCCCCGTGAAGTCGCATCCGTCCGGGCCGTTTTGCCCGAGCCGGGGGCGCGGCGCAAGCGCTTTGCCCCCACGCCGGCCGGTTGCGGCCCCTTCCCGGCGGCATTCGGGCGCCAGCATTTGCAAACTCCGCACCCCGACGTTGCGAAGATGCGAACCTCCGGCGGTTTTGCAAATTCCACCGTCCCGCTCGCCTGCCCCGCCCGCGCGCTACCGCGACTCAAAGGCGGGTGAAATCGGAAATCGAGGTGTAATCCTTGCGCGGCCCGCGCACCCGCCAGACCATCCGCCACGCCGGCCAGCGGGTGAAATTGTAGGTGACCTCGTAATCGTCCGGGTCGCAGCCATGCCAGGCCTGCACCACCGGCGCGCCGTGGGCGATGCGATGAAAGGGGCTGCCGTCCTCGTAGAGCACCGCCAGCGCGTCGCCCTCCTCGCGCCACAGATAGCGCCGACGCGCCACCATCGGCACTTCCTGCGGCAGGCGCAGCTCGCCCACCTCGTCGAGAACGAGCCCCGCGCCGTCGGGATGAAACCGCGCCACCCCCTCGAACAGCCCGGTCCGGCCCATCCAGTGATCCTCGATGCGCCGGGCGATGCGCCAGCGCCCCTCGAACTCGAACAGATGTGGCATCGTGCCTGCCTTGTCGTGACCGTGTGCAGAGTCTATGACGCGGGCGACGCCGCCACAACCGAAAGGCCCGCCGATGATCCCCCGCTATTCCCGCCCCGAAATGACCGCGATCTGGGACCCCGCGACCAAGTTCCGCATCTGGTACGAGATCGAGGCCCATGCCTGCGATGCCCAGGCCGAGCTCGGGGTGATCCCGCGCGAGAATGCCGAAGCCGTGTGGAAGGCGAAGGACGCCCGGTTCGACGTTGCCCGGATCGACGAGATCGAGGCCGTCACCCGCCATGACGTGATCGCCTTTCTCACCCACCTCGCCGAGCATATCGGCGCCGAGGAAGCGCGCTTCGTCCACCAGGGGATGACCTCTTCCGACGTGCTCGACACCGCCCTCAACGTCCAGCTCGTGCGCGCCGCCGACATCCTGCTCGACGATCTCGACCGGGTGCTCGCCGCCCTGAAGAAGCGCGCCTTCGAACACAAGATGACCCTGCGCATCGGCCGCAGCCACGGCATCCATGCCGAACCCACCACCATGGGCCTGACCTTCGCGCGGTTCTACGCCGAGATGGACCGGGCGAAGAACCGGCTCGAGAAGGCCCGCTGGGAAGTGGCCACCGGGGCGATTTCCGGCGCCGTCGGCACCTTTGCCAACATCGACCCGCGCGTCGAGGAACACGTCTGCAAGATGATGGGCCTGCGCCCCGAGCCGATCTCGACCCAGGTGATCCCCCGCGACCGGCACGCGATGTTCTTCGCCACCCTCGGGGTGATCGCCAGCTC
>RFKM01000310.1 GCA_003694465.1 Alphaproteobacteria bacterium | reverse complement strand
GCATTGCACCCCGCGCGGCGGTTCATTCCATCGGCAAAAGCCGGGTCACCCCCACCGCCGCGGCCCGCGCGAGGTCGGGGTCGAGGCTCATCGGGATGTATTCGCCCCGCCGCCACAGCTCGCCGAGGTCGTCGTAATGGCGCGAGAGGAAATGGCCCGACTGCCCCGTGGCGGTGATGAACAGCGAGGAATCCGGGTCGGCGAAGTCATAGACGCCGCGGTAGCCCGGCCCGTGGACATTGAGAAACGGGTTGGGCCCGGTGCCCTTGGTGCGCCCGCGGTTGAGCGTGTTGTCGCCGCCGGAGGTCGACTGGCGGATGTTCACGAACCATTTCAGGAGCGCCACCTCGCCGAGCACCGGGTGATCGTGGGTGGCCTGGTGCAGATCGCCCCAGCGCAGCGATTCGATCTCGCCGCCGACGTTTTCCTGAATCCAGAGCAGCGCCTCGTCGAGGGCGGCGCGGGCGATGTCGGTGCAGGTTTCGACCTTCGCCGACTGCACCACGTCGCACCATGCGCCGGCGCCGTCGACATTGCGGAACACCCGCTCGATGAACACCGGTTCGAGATGGGTGAAGGCATTGGCCAGCGGGCCCAGTTCGTCGCGGATCAGCCGGTCCTGCAGGGCGCGCATCCATGCCATGTAGATCAGCGGCTCGGGCATGTGCTCGTTCATCTCGCCATTCCAGTCGGCCAGCAGCGCCAACGCGCGCTGGCGCAGCCGCTCGGGCGTGCCCTCCGGGGCCGGCGCGCCGGTAAACCACAGATCGGCCCCGACCAGCGGCAGCAGGGTGCGTGCGGTGGGCGAAACCGTGTCGAGCTGGGCCTCGATGAAGCTTTCGCGGGTGTGCACCTCGCGCATCTGCATCAGCCGCCGCCAGCGCAGGATGCGCTGGGTGTCGCCCCAGTCAAAGCTCATGTGCAGCGGGAAGGGGCGCTCGACGATCTTGTTGTTGGTATTGCCGACGATGCCGCCGGGCGGATCGACGAATTCCGGGTTGGCCTCGTAGGCGGCAAAGCCCAGCCAGCGGTTCTTCGCCTCCCAGCCGGGGGCGGGCATCCGGCCCTTCGTGGCGTGGTTGGCGTCGCGCCGGGGCATGGCGCCGACGGTTTTCATGGCGATATGCCCCTCGGCATCGACCATGGTGACGTTCTGCGACGGGGCGAGGAAGTCGCGCCCGGCCTCGATCCCCTCGGCGACCGATTTCGCCTGCATCAGGCGCAGCGCCGCCGTCATCGACCGGTCGCGCCCGGTAAGCATCGTCCAGCCGATGGCGGCGACGTGCCCGGGCGGGGTGACGGCGGCAAGCCCGTAGTGGCTACCGGGCAGGACCGGGCCGTTCTCCGTCCATTGCAGGCGGATGGTGACCGGCGCTTCATCCTTCACCCGGATGATCGAGGCGCGGCTTTCCATCGGCTTGTAGCCGTCGGGGGTGAGCACCTCGTCGGGGTTGTCGGGGTTGAGCTTCTCGATGAACACGTCCTGATCGTCGAGATAGGAAGAGGTCAGCCCCCAGCCGAATTTCGCGCTGCGCCCGACGAGGATCACCGGCATGCCCGGGATGGTGCCGCCGATGACCCCGCCGCTCTGCAACTCGAGCCGGGCGAGATACCAGATCGTCGGAGCGGTCAGGCCAAGGTGCGGATCGTTCGCCAGCAGCGCGCCGTTGGCGGCGGCGCGCGAGGGGGCGGCGGCCCAGGCGTTGGACGCGCCCCCCATGCCCGGCGGAGCGACGGGCGAGAGCGGATCTTCCGCCGGCAGGGGCAGGTTGGCGGCAAAATCGCGGGCTTTGGCGCCGAAAAGGCCGGCATAGTCGGGCAGGGCGGCAATGCCGGTGCCGGGGGCGTCGGGCAGGATGTCGGCGAGGCGCTCCGGGCCGACCAGCAGCGCCGTGCGCGCGCGCAGCACCTCGTTCTGGATCTGGCTGCCCATCTGCACCGCCATCAGCTTGAGAATCGCCAGGCTGTCGGCCGGCACCCAGGGGCGCACCTCGTTCGAGAACAGAAAGAGCTCGGGCGCCCCGCGCCCACGCGCCTCGCGGTTGACGGTGTCGAGCCAGGCGTTCACGCCGCGGGCATAGGCCTCGAGGGCGGCGCGGGTGTCTTCGCTCTGATAGGCGACGGCCTGCTGGGCGAGGGAATAGATGTCGAGCCGGCGCATCAGCTCGTCGATCTTCAGCGTCCGTTTCCCGAAGACCTCCGAAAGCCGGCCCTGTGCGGTGCGTCGGAGCATGATCATCTGCCAGAGCCGGTCCTGGGCATGGGCATAGCCGAGGCCGAAGAAGACATCGGTGTCGGAGGCGCCGAAGATGTGCGGCACGTCGGCATGGTCGCGCACGATCTCGACCGGGGCGCCGATCCCGCGCACCCTTTCGGTGGCGTCGTAATCGGGCAGCGAGCGGGTGGCGAGGAACCAGACCGCGGCAATCCCGAGCAGCGTGAGGATCAGCATCGCCGAGACGATCCGCACCGACCAGCGAAACACTCCGATCATTTTCCCGCTCCGTGTTGACCCGCCCGAGACCCCCGTCAATAAAGGCAAGCGGGCATTCATGCAATTGACGGAGCGGTGACATGGCGAAAGTGGCGTTTCTGGGCCTTGGGGTGATGGGCTATCCGATGGCGGGGCATCTGGCGGCGAAGGGCCATGACGTGACCGTCTACAACCGCACCGCGGCGAAGGCCGAAAAGTGGGTGGCCGAACATGGCGGGGCGATGGCCCTGAGCCCGCGCCTTGCCGCCGAGGGGGCGGATTTCGTCATGTCCTGCGTGGGCAATGACGACGACCTGCGCAGCGTCTGTCTTGGCGACGAGGGCGCCTTTGCCGGCATGAAGCCGGGGGCGATCTTCGTCGATCACACCACGGTTTCGGCGAAGGTGACGCGCGAATTGCACGAAGCGGCGGCGGCGCGCGGGATGGCCTTCGTCGATGCGCCGATTTCCGGCGGGCAGGCGGGGGCCGAGAACGGCGTGCTCTCGATCATGTGCGGCGGCGAGGAGGCGGCCTTTGCCAGGGCGCTGCCGGTGATGGAGGCCTATGGCAAGACCATCCGCCGCCTCGGCGAGAGCGGCGCCGGACAGCTGACCAAGATGGTCAACCAGATCTGCATCGCCGGGGTCGTGCAGGGCCTTGCCGAGGGGCTGCATTTCGCCGAGCGCGCCGGGCTCGACATCCGCGAGGTGGTCTCGGTGATCAGCCAGGGCGCGGCGGGCAGCTGGCAGATGTCGAACCGCTACGAGACCATGGCCGACGACCGGTTCGATTTCGGCTTCGCGGTGGACTGGATGCGCAAGGATCTGGGCATCTGTCTGGCCACCGCCGACGAGACCGGCGCGCCGCTGCCGCTGACGGCGCTGGTCGACCAGTTCTACAAGGATGTGCAGAACATGGGCGGCGGTCGGTGGGACACGTCCTCGCTGATCCGGCGCCTTCGCGCCCTCGCCGGGCCGGCTTCGCAGGGCTGAACCCGGCGCGAGGCACGCGAGCCTCGGGATCAGGCGCAAAGGCCAGGGGCGGCACCGAGCGCACGCTCGAGTGCGGCCGGGCGCGACTTCCGCATTGAACGGTCAGCAGCCGCCGGGCCCGTGCGAACCCGGGAATCCGGATTCCCGGTCCGGCGCAGCATGCGCGGCCCTGTGCCCAAGGCCTCGGCGCAGGGCGGTCAGATCGAGAACGACGTTCCGCAGCCGCAGCTTGCGGTGGCATTCGGGTTGTCGATGACGAAACGGGCGCCGATCAGCTCTTCGGTGTAGTCGATGGTTGCATCGGCGAGGAAGGGCAGGGAGACCTCGTCGATCACCACCCGCTCGGTGCCGTCTTCATTGGCGAGGATCAGGTCGCCCTCGGCCGGGTCGTCGAGCGAGATGTCATACTGGAAGCCCGAACACCCGCCGCCCTCGACGGCGATGCGCAGCGCCTTGCCGCTGTCGCCGGCGCCGATCTCGCGCAGCCGGGCAAAGGCGCGCTCGGTCACTTTCGGGGGCACGATCATGGCAGGCTCCGTTGGTTGCAGGCTCCCGCATATATAGGCGAAAGGCCGGGGGCAACAAGCCCGCGGCCTTTCCTGCTTCGGTCCTGGCTGGCCCGGTCAGATGACCACGATCAGCGTCCACATGCCCATGGCATAGTGGTTGGCGATGTTGCAGGCCAGCATGTAGACGCCCGGCTCGAGGGTGAGTTCCAGCGTGCCGGTTTCGCCCGGAGCCGTTTCGGCGATTTCGCCGAGCGAACCGGCAGCGTCTTCATCGAGCCGTTCGGTATCGGTGTTGTAGGGCAGGGCCTTGGTGACGTCGGAAATCGGGAACACCAGCATCTCGTGCTCGAGGTAGGTCGAGGTGTTGGTGGCGATGAACTTCACCTTGCCGCGCGGAATCACGTTCTGCGTCACGTCAAAGCCCATCGGCGCGCCGGGGTCGTCTTTCAGGGCCGCGCCGGGGGTGCCGAGCATGATGCGGTTGGACATGTCGAACGCAGCCATGACATCGGGGCCACGGTCCCACATGTTGACCTGAACGAAGGTCATGGCGCCATCGGTCGACTGCGCCGCAGCCGGGGTTGCCATCGAACCGGCGGCAGCGGCGGCAAGGCCGGCGCCCGCAAGCGTGAAGGCTTCTCGTCTCGTGATGGCCATTTTGGAGTCTCCTGTGGATCGTTGCGTGAAATCTGGGCGGATCGTCCGTCCCACCAAACCTGTTCCCCTCCGCTTGGTGTGAGGTTTGCTTACGGCACTGGCGGCGCAAGCGCCTTGAGACAGATCAAACCCGGATCGGCCATTCTGTCGCACCCCACGGGCGGGGTGGGGCGGGGCGGGCGATGCGCCCCCCGTGTATTGCCGAGCGAAAAGCCGTATCACGGGCGCAAGGACGTCCGAATCGGGACAGGATGATGATGAACCAGACCCGCGCCCCGTTTGCCACCGATCCGGCCCGCAGCCGCGG
>RFKM01000309.1 GCA_003694465.1 Alphaproteobacteria bacterium | reverse complement strand
CCCTCGACCTCTTCGCCCTCGTGGCTGCGCAGAACCCGCAGAAAATCGAGCCGGCCATAATCGGCTGCAAGGCGCACCCTGAGGCGCCGGTCGGCACCGCGGATCACCTCGCCTACCAGCAGGCCCGCCGGAAACACCCCGCCGTCGCCCGAGGTCACCACCCTGTCGCCGGGGCGCACCTCGTCGGCGTTCTCGACGAAGATCAGCGGCGGGGTGATGGTGTTGTCTCCGGCCAGAAGCGCCGTCTGGCCCGAGGGCTGCACCGTCACCGGGATCATGCTCGAGGAATCGGTCAGCAGGATCACCCGCGAGGTCTGCGCCCCCACCCCGGCGATCCGGCCGACGAGACCGAGACCGTCCATGGCCGCCCAGCCGTCGATGACGCCGTCGCGCGCGCCGACGTTGATCAGCACCGACTGGCGGAAGGGGCTGCCGCTGTCGGCCAGAACGACGCCGGTGATGTAGGACAGGCGCGCGTCGAGCCGGACCTTGTTGAGGTCGCGCAGCTTGGCGTTTTCCTGTTCGAGCTGCAGCGCCGCTTCCTTCCAGGCCTTCATCTGCCTGAGTTCGCGCCGAAGCTCGTTGTTCTGCTCGGCCAGCCGGGCATAGGACTGGAACCCCTCGACGATGCCCACCGCCCGGGTCACCGGCACCAGCGCCCATTCCATGTTCGGCACCAGCGCATCGACGATCTGCGCCCGGAACCGCTCGACGCGCGGGCTGTCGATCCGCCACAGAAGGAAAAGCCCGAACAGAACGACCACCAGCACCCCGACCAGAATTCGCCGGACGGGGGTGATGTAGTCTTCGCTCGAGCGCCTGTTGTTCGCCAAACCGGCCTCCTGGGGCCCGGGGCTTCCGGGCGTCAGCTCTCGTAGTCGATCACGTGCCGAAGCTGTTTTTCATATTCCAGCGCCCGGCCGGTGCCCAGCGCCACGCAGTTGAGCGGCTCCTCGGCCGCCGAGATCGAAAGGCCGGTCTGCTCGCGCAGGGCGAGGTCGAGTTCGCCCAGCAACGCGCCGCCGCCGGTCAGCATCACCCCGCGGTCGACGATGTCGGCGGCAAGGTCGGGCGGGGTGGTTTCCAGCGCCACCATCACCGCCTCGCAGATCTGCTGCACCGGCTCGGCCAGCGCCTCGGCCACCTGGGCCTGGCTGATCTCGATTTCCTTCGGCACGCCATTGAGGATGTCGCGCCCGCGAATCAACATCGACTTGCCGCGCCCGTCATCGGGCATGCGCGCCGTGCCGATCGAGGTTTTCACCCGTTCGGCGGTGCTTTCGCCGATCAAGAGGTTATGCTGCCGGCGCAGGTAGTTGATGATGCTCTCGTCCATCCGGTCGCCGCCGACGCGCACCGAGCGGGCATAGACGATGTCGCCGAGGCTCAGCACCGCCACCTCGGTGGTGCCGCCGCCGATATCGACGACCATCGAGCCCGTCGGGTCGGTGATCGGCATGCCGGCGCCGATGGCCGCGGCAATCGGCTCGGCGATGAGGCCGGCGCGCCGCGCCCCGGCCGAAAGCACCGACTGGCGGATCGCCCGCTTCTCGACCGGGGTTGCCCCGTGCGGCACGCAGACGATGATCTTCGGCTTGGAGAAGGTGGTGCGCTTGTGCACCTTGCGGATGAAATGCTTGATCATTTCCTCCGCGGTGTCGAAATCGGCGATCACCCCCTCGCGCATCGGCCGGATCGCCTCGATCGAGCCCGGCGTGCGCCCGAGCATGAGCTTGGCGTCCTCGCCCACCGCCAGCACCTTCTTGACCCCGTCCTTGACGTGATAGGCGACCACCGACGGCTCGTTGAGAATGATCCCGCGCCCCTTCACGTAGACGAGCGTGTTCGCGGTGCCGAGATCGATCGCCATATCGGACGAGAAAAGGCCGGACAGAAAGGACATGCAACCGCTCTCATGCTGAGGAAAGGGGCAAGGCCCCGTATCGCCGGCGTTATAAGGGCACCGGCCGCCCGAGGAAAGGCCCCGCCCGCCGGGAAGGGCAGAATTCCGCCGCCGGGCGCGGTTCCGCGGCCAGACCCCCGAGGGCCGTTTTGCGGCGGCGGTGCGGGTGGCCGGCGCGCCTTGTGGAAATCGTGCAAGGGGCAGGCGCCGGGCCTGCCCCTCTTCCCGTCCGATTGTGCGAATCGTGCAGGCCCGTCGCCTCAGATCGACTCGGGCCGCGTTTTCTCGCGCCGCACGAGCAGGTTGTTCAGCGCGTTCACATAGGCCTTGGCGGAGGCCACGACCGTATCGGTATCGGACGAGGTGCCGGTGACGATCTTGCCGCCTTCCTCGAGGCGCACGCTCACCGTCGCCTGGGCATCGGTGCCCTCGGTGACCGCGTGCACCTGATAGAGCTGCAGCCGGGCATTGTGCGGGAACAGCGCCTTGATGGCATTGAACGTCGCGTCGACCGGCCCGTCGCCGGTGGCGGTCACCTGGTTGTCGACACCATCGACGGTGAGCGTCAGATCGGCCGATTGCGGCGCCTCGGTGCCGCAGATCACGCGCAGGAACTTGACCCGGATCCGGTCGGATTCGGTCGTCCCGTCGCCCATCAGCGCGATCAGGTCTTCGTCGAACACTTCCTTCTTGCGGTCGGCCAGCTCCTTGAATCGCACGAAGACATCGGCCAGCTGGTTGTCGGCCAGATCGTAGCCGAGATCGCGCAGCTTGGCGCGCAGGGCGGCACGGCCCGAATGCTTGCCGAGCACGAGGTTGGTCTCGGTCAGGCCGATGTCTTCGGGGCGCATGATCTCGTAGGTGCCGGCATGTTTCAGCATCCCGTCCTGGTGGATGCCGCTTTCATGGGCAAAGGCGTTCTTGCCGACCACCGCCTTGTTGTATTGCACCGGGAACCCCGTCGCCTTGGAGACGAGGCGGCTGGCGCGCATGATCTTGGTGGTGTCGATGCCGGTCTGGTAGGGCATGATGTCGTTGCGCACCCGCAGCGCCATGACCACCTCCTCGAGCGCGGCATTGCCGGCGCGCTCGCCAAGGCCGTTGATCGTGCATTCGACCTGCCGCGCCCCCGCCTCGACCGCCGCGAGGGCGTTGGCCACGGCCATGCCGAGGTCGTTGTGGCAATGGGTCGAGATCACCACGTCCTCGATGCCCGGCACCCGCTCGCGCAGCATGGCGATGATATTGGCACTCTCGCGCGGGGCGGTGTAACCGACGGTATCGGGAATGTTGATCGTCGTCGCGCCGGCCTTGATCGCGGTTTCCACCGCCCGGCAGAGGAAATCGTGCTCGGTGCGGGTGCCGTCTTCGGGGCTCCACTGCACGTCGTCGGTGTAGTTGCGCGCCCGGCTCACCGATTTCTCGATCGCCTCCAGAACCGCTTCGGGCTCCATCTGCAGCTTGTATTTCATGTGCAGGGGCGAGGTGGAGATGAAGGTGTGGATGCGCGCGCGCCGGGCACCCTTCAGCGCCTCGCCGGCGCGGTCGATATCCTTGAACGAAGAGCGCGCGAGGCCGCAGATCACCGCGTTCTTCGACCGGTTGGCAATATCGCGCACCGCCTCGAAATCGCCCTCGGAGGCAATCGGGAACCCGGCCTCGATGATGTCGACCCCCATCTCGTCGAGCAGTTCGGCAATCTCGAGCTTCTCGTCGTGGGTCATGGTCGCACCGGGCGATTGCTCGCCGTCGCGCAGCGTCGTGTCGAAGATCAGGACGCGGTCCTGTTGGGTCGTCTCGGTCATGGTGATGTCTTTCCGTCTGTTCCTAGCCGTCTTGCGTCGTCAGGCGCGAAGGGGTCATCCTCTGAGCGCTCGCGCCAGGGGGCGCGCTCAGAGGCGGCTAAGAAGGAGAAGCAGCGCGGCAGCGGGGCGGCGGAACGAACCGGCGCCCGGAGTCACTGAACGATATGATGCCACGGTGATCATGGCGGCAATATAGCCTCGCCGCGCGCGAAGAAAAGCCCAAATTCGCGCCACGGGCGCGGCCGCCGCCCACCTTGCGCCGCCAAAGAATTTGCCGAAGACCCGGCTGGGCGCTATCACCGGGCGGCGGGAATGCGTTCTCGTCGCACAGGGAGTTGCAACATGGCCGAGCCGAGAAAACGCAAGCGTGCCGTCGACCGCCGGGCGGAGATCGTCGAGACCGCCCTGCGCCTTGCCGCCGAGGTCGGCCCCGACCGGGTCACCACCCAGCGCCTTGCCGATGCCATCGGCATCACCCAGCCGGCGATCTTCCGGCATTTCCCGTCGAAGGCGGCGATCTGGGAAGCGGTTGCCGAGCGCATCGTGGCCGATCTTGCCCATGCCCACCGGCACGGGCAGGAAAGCGTCGCCGGGAAAGATCCGCTCGATCGGCTCCGGCATCTTGTCACGCACCATTTCCACCACATCAGCAAGAACCCGGCGGTCCCCGCGATCCTGTTTTCGAGCGAGCTTCATGCCGCGCATCCCGAGCTGCGCGAGAAATTTGCCGCCCTGCTGGCCGAGCGGCGCGCCGGTTTCGCGGCGATGCTGCGCGAGGCCGAGGCGGCGGGGCTGCATCGGGCCGGGCTGGTCGTCGAGGACGCCGCCCACCTCGTCATGGCCACGATTCACGGCCTTTCGGCCCGCTGGATTCTCGAGGGCCGGGGCTTCGACCTCGTCGAGGAAGGCGGCCGCATCGTGTCGGCGCTGGTCGAAAGCTTCCGCCCCTGACTGCCCCGAGACGCCCGCTTGGGCATGCCCACGGGCGGGGCCTGCGCGCGATTATCGTGGAAATCTTGAATATGATGTGCGATAGGGAGTTTCAATAATCCGCCGGTTTCGGCAAGAATCGGTCTCATCTTTCGGGATGGGAAAAGAAGCCCCGGGGAAGGACTCGCGGGCACAACAGACAGGGAGAACCAATGGCGCACGTTGTAGTCTTGGGCGCGGGCCTCGGGGGAACGATCCAGGCCTTCGAATTGAAGGAAACGCTGAACCGGAGTGACAAGATCACGGTCATTTCGAACAAGCCCTACTTCCAGTTCACGCCGTCGAACCCCTGGGCCGGGGTCGGCTGGCGCAAGCAGGACGAGATCACCATCGACCTCGCCCCGGTGATGAAGCGGCGCGGCATCGATTTCATCTGCGACGGCGCGCAGAAGCTGCTGCCGGACGAAAACAAGATCGTGCTCGAGAGCGGGCGCGAGGTGGAATACGACTATCTCGTCATCGCCACCGGCCCCGAACTGGCCTTCGACGAGATCGAGGGGTTCGGCCCGGACAACCACACCAACTCGGTCTGCCACGTCGAACACGCAGTGAAGTCCGGCGGCCCGGGCGGCACATGGGAGAAGTTCTGCGCCGATCCCGGCCCGATCGTGATCGGCGCCGTTCAGGGCGCCTCGTGCTTCGGCCCGGCCTATGAATACCTGCTCACCCTCGACACCGACCTGCGCCGGCGCAAGATCAAGCACAAGGTGCCGATGACCTTCGTCACCTCCGAGCCCTACATCGGCCATCTCGGCCTCGGCGGCGTCGGCGACACCAAGGGCGAGCTGGAAAGCATCCTGCGCGACCGCGACATCAAGTGGGTGACCAACGCCAAGGTCGACAAGTTCACCGAGGACGCGGTGCATATCACCGTCGTCAACGAGGACGGCTCGGAGAAGGGCAAGCAGGAGATCCCGTCGAAATACACGATGATGCTGCCGGCCTTCCGGGGCATCCCGGCCCTCATGGGCATCGAGGGGCTGGTCAACCCGCGCGGCTTCGTGATCGTCGACGAGTATCAGCGCAACCCGAAATACCGTAACATCTTCGCCATCGGCGTGTGCATCGCCATCGCGCCGCCGGTTGCCACCCCGGTTCCGACCGGCGTGCCGAAGACCGGCTTCATGATCGAGTCGATGGTGACGGCCACCGCCCACAACCTGCCGCGGGTGATCCGCGGCGAGGAGCCGAACGAACTGCCGAGCTGGAACGCCCTGTGTCTGGCCGACTTCGGCGACCGCGGCATTGCTTTCCTCGCCATGCCGCAGAACCCGCCGCGCAACGTCAACTGGGCGGGCGAAGGCAAGTGGGTGCACTGGGCGAAACTCGCCTTCGAATGGTACTTCATGCGCAAGATCAAGAAGGGCGTCTCGGAACCCTTCTACGAGAAGATGATCATGAAGATGATGAAGATCAACAAGATCCAGTAAGCCCGCGACGGGCCAAAACGCGGGGCCGCCCGAAGGGGCGGCCCTTTTCGTTTGCTCCTTTTCCCGGCCCGAGTTCTCTCGCCGCGCCCGGCGCGCACCAGCCCCCGACGGGCGCGGCAAACGGTGTCAGTTGCCGGCCGGTGTCTCGGCGCCGCCACCCTCGGGGGCCGGCGCGGCCGGCGCCTCGTCCGGCTTGACCAGGATTCCCTGCGCCCAGGTGCCGGAAATGGCACTGCCGTCCGGGTAGGTGAGCTTGCCCTGCCCCTCGCGCATCCCGTCGACGAAACCGCCGACATAGACCGAGCCGTCGGCATAGCGCTCGGTGCCCTGCCCCTGTTTGACGCCCTTCACCCAGTCGCCATCGTAGAAGGAGCCATCGGCATGGGTGAGCTTGCCCTTGCCGTGGAAATGGTCGGCGGCCAGATCGCCCTCGTAGACGTCGCCATTGGGGAAGGTGATCCGCCCCTTGCCATGCAGGAGCCCGGCCTTCCAGCTCCCGGTGTAGCTGTAGCCATCGGGGCGGGTGAGCGTGCCCTCGCCATCGTAGAGCCCGGCGGCGAACTGGCCTTCGTAGACGGTGCCGTCGGCGCGGGTGACCTTGCCGGCGCCCTCGAAGACGCCGTCGCGCCATTCGCCCTCGTAGGTCGAGCCGTCGGGATAGGTGATCTTGCCCGGACCGTTGGGCAGGCCGGCGCGGAACTGGCCCTCGTAGACGGCGCCGTTGGCATAGGTCTCGCGCCCCTCGCCCTCCATGCGCCCCTCGATCCAGTTGCCGGTGTAGGAATAGCCGTCCTTGCCGGTGAGCGTGCCCTGCCCCGAAGGCTTGTCGGCGGCGAAATGGCCCACGTAGACATCGCCATTGGCATAGGTCACCTTGCCCTCGCCCTCGCGCACGCCCTGCACGAAGGGGCCTTCGTAGATGTCGCCGTTGGGTTCGGTCAGAACCCCCTGGCCATCCATCACGCCGTCCTTCCAGTGGCCGGTGTAGCGCAGCCCGTCGGCGGTGGTCAGGGTGCCCTCGCCGTTGGGCAGGCCATTGGCAAACATGCCCTCGTAGGTGGTGCCGTCGGGCTCGACCAGCTTGCCCTGCCCCTGTTTCACCCCCATCACCCAGGCGCCTTCGTAAACGGTGCCGTTGGGGCTTTCGAGCCGGCCCTGGCCGTGATGCTTGCCGTTTCGGAACCCGCCTTCGTATTTGAAGCCGTTGGCATAGACCGCCACGCCCGAGCCGTTGATCTGCCCGTCGACCCAGTCGCCCTCGTAGGACGAGCCGTCGGCATAGGTCACCTTGCCGTAGCCGTGCGGGCGCCCGCGGGCAAAGCCGCCCTCGTAGACCGAGCCGTTCGGGAAGCGCGCCGTGCCCTGGCCGCGGATCTCGCCATCGACGAAGGTGCCGGTGTATTCGTAACCGTTGGGCGTGCGCAGGGTGCCGGTTCCATCGCGCACGCCATCCTTCAGCGTGCCCTCGTAGATCGACCCGTCGTCATACTGCACGACCTCGACCGCCTGCGCCCCGGCCGGCGTGCCCGCCAGCCCGAGGGCCATCGCCAGAGCCAGCGCGCCGGGTTTCATTGCCTTGATCTGCTGCGACATTGCCATCCTCTTGTCGGCTCCCCCAAGCCGGCGCGGCGAACCGCGGCCTGTTGCCGGAAACCTAAAGAAGCCCCGCCCGGGAAACAACGCTTTTCGGCCAGAGGAGACAGGCTCGGCGCTTTTCCTTGCCGGCAAACCTGATAAACCGGGGCCGACGACAGGAACAGGAAGCCCGCCGCATGTCCGAAACCTTCCGGCTCACCCTCGCCCAGCTTGCCCCGACCCTGGGCGACATTGCCGGCAATGCGCAGAAGGCGCGTGACGCCTGGACGTCGGGCAAGGCGGCGGGGGCCGATCTCGTCGCCCTGCCCGAGGCCTTCCTGATCGGCTACCAGCCGCAGGACCTCGTGCGCCGGCCGGCCTTCTGGCGCGCGGCGATGGCCGCCGCCGACGCCCTCGCCGCCGACTGCGCCGACGGGCCGGCGCTGGCCATCGGCGCGCCGTTCCACGACGGCAAGGCGCTCTACAACGCCTATTACATTCTCGAGGGCGGGCGGGTGCGCCTGCGGGTGCTCAAGCAGGTGCTGCCCAACATCAGCGTCTTCGACGAGAAGCGTCTCTATGCGCCCGGTCCCGAGCAGGGGCCGTTTCGCGCCGGCGGGCTGCTGGTCGGCACCCCGATCTGCGAGGATGCCTGGTGGGAGAACCGCGTCTGCCGGACCATGGCCGATGCCGGGGCAGAGGTTCTTCTGGTGCCGAACGGCTCGCCCTATCACCGCGGCAAGCTGGCGCTGCGCCATCGCAAGATGGGCGAACGGGTGGCCGAGACGGGCCTGCCGCTGATCTATCTCAACATGGTCGGCGGGCAGGACGATCAGGCCTTCGACGGCGCCTCGTTCGGGGTCAACCCCGGCGGCGAGATCGCCTTCCAGCTGCCGCAGTTCGAAGAGGCGCTGGTGCATGTCGATCTCGCCCGCGAGGGCGGGGGCTGGCGCATCGTGCCCGGCCCGAGGGCCGAAACCCCGGACGAGTGGGAGGCCGACTACCGCGCCATGGTGCTCACCCTGCGCGACTATCTGGCCAAGACCGGCTTCTCGAAGGTTCTGCTCGGGCTGTCGGGGGGCATCGACTCGGCCCTCGTCGCGACGATCGCCACCGATGCGCTGGGGGCCGAGAACGTGCGCTGCGTGATGCTGCCGTCGGAATACACCAGCCCCGAAAGCCTCGCCGATGCCGAGGCGGTGGCCCGCGCCCTTGGCACGCGGCTCGACACCGTGCCGATTTCCGGCCCGCGGGCGGCGGTCACCGAGGTGCTGGCGCCGCTCTTTGCCGGCCGCGCGCCCGACATCACCGAGGAAAACATCCAGTCGCGCCTGCGCGGGCTGTTGCTGATGGCGCTTTCCAACAAGTTCGGCGAGATGCTGCTGACCACCGGCAACAAGTCGGAAGTGGCGGTGGGATATGCCACGATCTACGGCGACATGGCCGGCGGCTACAACCCGCTGAAAGACCTTTACAAGACCCGGGTTTTCGAAACCTGCCGCTGGCGCAACGCCAACCACCGGCCGTGGATGAAGGGGCCCGCCGGCGAGGTGATCGCGCCGCGCATCATCGACAAGCCCCCCAGCGCCGAGCTGCGCCCCGACCAGAAGGACGAGGACAGCCTGCCGCCCTATCCGGTGCTCGACGCGATTCTCGAGGGGCTGATCGACCGCGAGGCGAGCGTGGCCGAGCTTGTGGAAGAAGGCTTCGACCGGGCCACGGTCAAGCGGGTGGAGCAGCTCGTCTTCATCAGCGAATACAAGCGTTTCCAGTCGGCGCCGGGCACCCGGCTGACCGACCGGGCCTTCTGGCTCGACCGGCGTTACCCGATCGTCAACCGCTGGCGCGACGAAAGTTGAGGCCGGGCCGGGGGCCAGCCCCCGGACCCCCGGAGTATTTTTCCCAGGAAAAGGGAGCGGGGCTTGTCCGGTGCCGGCGCGGCGGGCATTGTGGTGG
>RFKM01000308.1 GCA_003694465.1 Alphaproteobacteria bacterium | reverse complement strand
CTGTTCATCCTCGCGATCATCCACGAGCTTTTCCGCTCCGGGAAGATCGACCTCGATTACCTGCGCCGCTACACCAACGCCGCCTTCCTCGTGAATGCGGCCGAGGGCGCCGAAAAGGGGCTGTTCCTGCGCGACGAAGACGGCAAGCCGCTGGTGATCGACCAGAAGACCGGCAAGCCCGAACCCTTCGACAAGCCCGGCGTCATCGGCAACCTGGCCGCTTCGTTCGAGCAGAACGGGGTCACCCATCGCACCGTGTTCCAGCTCATGGCCGAGAAATATCTCGCGCCGGACTACGCCCCCGAGGCGGTGGCCGACAGGTGCGGCATTTCAGCGCAGCGCATTCGCAACATCGCCGCCGAGTTCGCCCGCGTTGCCTTCGAGGAGGAAATCTCGCTCGATGTCGAATGGACCGACTGGAAGGGCGAGAAGCACGACAAGATGATCGGCCGCCCGATCAGCTTCCATGCCATGCGCGGCATCTCTGCCCATTCCAACGGGTTCCAGACCGCCCGCGCCCTGCACGTTCTGCAGATCCTGCTCGGCTCGGTCGAGGTGCCCGGCGGCTTCCGGTTCAAGCCGCCCTATCCGAAGCCGGTCGAAGCGCATCCGAAGCCCCATGCCGGCGTGACCCCGGGCAAGCCGCTCGACGGGCCGCACCTCGGCTATCCGCTCGGGCCGGAACACCTTCTGATCGACGATGACGGGAAGGCGAAGCGGATCGACAAGGCCTTCACCTGGGAAAACCCCTTCTCGGCCCACGGCATGATGCACATGGTCATCTCCAACGCCCATGCCGGCGATCCCTACAAGATCGACACGCTGTTCCTCTACATGGCCAACATGGCGTGGAACTCGTCGATGAACACCGCCGAGACGATGCGGATGCTCACCGACACCGACGAGAACGGCGAATACGTCATCCCGCATATCATCTATTCCGATGCCTACTCGTCGGAGATGGTCGCCTATGCCGACCTCGTTCTGCCCGACACCACCTATCTCGAGCGGCACGACTGCATCTCGCTGCTCGACCGGCCGATCTGCGAGGCCGAGGCGGCCGCGGACTCGATTCGCTGGCCGGTGGTCGAGCCCGACCGCGACGTGCGCGCCTTCCAGTCGGTGCTCGTCGAGCTTGCCAACCGCCTCGGCCTGCCGGGGTTCGTCGATGACGACGGCAAGCCGAAATGGAAGGATTATGCCGACTACATCCAGGGCCACGAACGCCGCCCCGGGGTTGGCCCTCTGGCCGGCTGGCGCGGCGCCGATGGCTCGAAACACGGCCGGGGCGAGCCGAACCCCAACCAGATTCAGGCCTATATCGACAACGGCGGGTTCTGGATCGGGCACATCCCCGAAGAGGGGCAGTTCTACAAGCCGTGGAACAAGGCCTATCAGGACTGGGCCGTCGAGATCGGGCTGTATGATTCGCCGCTGTTCTACGCGTTCCAGCTCTACTCCGAGCCGCTGCGCAAGATGCAGCTGGCCGCAGAGGGCTTTGGCGAGCGGCAGCCGCCCGAAAACCTGCGCGAGCGCATTCTCCGGACGATGGACCCGCTGCCGGTCTGGTATGAACCCTTCGAGGACAGCAACGTCGACACCGACGAGTTCGACGTTCACGCCCTCACCCAGCGCCCGATGCAGATGTATCATTCCTGGGGCTCGCAAAACGCCTGGCTGCGCCAGATCACCGGCCGGAACTACATGTATCTGCCGAAGGCGATCTGGGAAAAGCACGGCTTCCAAGAGGGCGACTTTGCCCGAATCACCTCGGTTCACGGTTCGATCGTCGTGCCCGTCGCCCTGCACGAGGGGCTCAACGACCACACGATCTGGACGTGGAACGCGATCGGCAAGCGCAAGGGTGCCTGGGCGCTTGACGAGAAGGCGCCCGAGGCCACCAAGGGCTTCCTGCTCAACCACATCATCAACGAGCTGCAACCGCCCAAGGGCGACGGATTGCGCTGGGCCAACTCGGATCCGGTGACGGGCCAGGCCGCCTGGTTCGACCTTCGGGTCAAGGTCGAGCGCGCCGATCCCCGGCCCGACGAGGCACAACCCTCCTTCCCGCCGATCAAGTCGCCGGTGGGCAAGGGGCCGAAAATCGTTGCGAGGAAGATCTGATGACCAAGCTTCCCACTGAAACGCAGAAAAAGCTCGGCCTGGTGATCGACCTCGACACCTGCGTCGGCTGCCACGGCTGCGTGACCGCCTGCAAGGGCTGGAACACGCAGAACTACGGCGCGCCGCTTTCCGATGTCGATGCCTATGGCGCCGACCCGGAAGGCACCTTCCTCAACCGGGTGTTCAACTACGAGATCGCCCCGCACGACGGCGGGCCAAGCCAGACGGTGCACTTCCCCAAGTCGTGCCTGCATTGCGAGGATGCGCCCTGCGTGACGGTCTGCCCGACCGGCGCCAGCTACAAGCGCGTCTCCGACGGCATCGTGCTCGTCAACGAAGACCGCTGCATGGGCTGCGGCCTCTGCGCGTGGGCCTGCCCCTACGGCGCGCGCGAGCTCGACGCGGTGGCGGGCGTGATGAAGAAATGCACCCTCTGTGTCGACCGGATCTACAACGAGAACCTTCCCGAGGAAGATCGCGTTCCCGCCTGCGTGCGCACCTGCCCCGCCGGCGCCCGCCATTTCGGCGACCTCGGCGACCCCGACTCGGAGGTTTCGAAACTGGTCGCCGAGCGTGGCGGCATCGACCTGATGCCCGAACAGGGGACGAAGCCGGTCAACAAGTATCTGCCGCCGCGCCCCCGCGACACGCTCGACAAGACGCCCCCCGCGGCGCTTGAAACCGTTGCTGAAGAAGCCACCGGCTTTCTTGCCTGGCTCGACAAGGCCCTGGAGAGACTCTGATGCACCCGGCACCTTCCGTCATCATTTTCACCGCGCTTTCCGGGCTCGGCTTCGGATTGTTCATGTGGCTCGGCCTCGGTGCACCCGACGTTTACGGGATGCAGGCCTTCGGCATGTTCTTCATCGCCTATGCCTTTGCCGTCGGCGGGCTGCTCGCCTCGGTCTTCCACCTCGCCAACAAGAAGAACGCCATCTACTCGTTCAGCCAGTGGCAAACCTCGTGGCTGAGCCGCGAGGGCGTGCTTTCGGTCATCACGCTGCTGGTCTTCGCGGTGTTTGCCATCGGGCGCATTTTCGTCGGCGTGAGCCTCGATTTCTTCGGATACGCCGGGTCTGCCCTTGCGCTGCTCACGGTGTTTTCCACCTCGATGATCTACACCCAGCTGAAGACCGTGCCGCGCTGGAACATGCCGCTGACGCCGGTTCTGTTCCTGCTCTATGCGATCAGCGGCGGGGCCCTGCTCTCGATGCAGCCGCGCGTGGCCGGGGTGCTCATCGTGGTGCTGAGCGCGCTGCAATGGGCCGGCTGGATGATGGGCGACGCCCGTTTCGCGCAGACCGGAACCACCAAGGGCACCGCCACCGGCCTTGCCGACCGCGGCCGGGTGCGGATGTTCGAAAGCGCCCATACCGCGCGCAACTACGTGCTTGATGAAATGGCCTACCGCATTGGCCGCAAACATGCCCAGAAGCTGCGGCTGATCGCGATTACGCTCATCGGCGTGGTGCCGGCGCTTCTGCTGCTGGTCGCTCCCCCGAGCATGCCGCTGGCGATTGTCGCCCTCGTGCTGCACCTCGCCGGCTTGCTCACCGCCCGCTGGCTGTTCTTCGCCGAGGCCGAGCACGTGGTCACCACCTATTACGCCCACGACTGACGCCAGGCGAAATCAGACATGACTCGCGCGGGCCCTGGTCCGCGCGGCCGACAGGAAGGACGATACGAACGATGCTCAAACCGATCATGCAAACCCTTGCCGGGATCACCGCCGAGGGCCTCAAGGGCGATATCGTCAGCGCCGGCCTCGTGACCGAGAAGGACGTCGCGATCAACGACGACAAGGTGGTGATCTCGGTCAACGTTCCCGAAGGCTTCGGCGGCGATCTGAAGGCCCTGAAGGAAGAGGTCGAGCGGCAGGTCCGGGCGAATGTGCCCGAGATTTCCAACCTCCTCGTCGTGCTGACCGGCGAGAAGGCCCCCGCCGCGCAACCCGCGGCCCCCAGCGCTCCGGCGCCGAAGCTGCGCAAGGTGCCGCCGAAGAACCCGGGCGTTCCGGGCCCGGACATGCGCCCGGCGCGTGCCAGCATCCCCGGAATCAAGCACATTGTTGCCGTGGCCTCGGGCAAGGGCGGGGTTGGCAAGTCGACCACCGCGACCAACCTCGCGGCAACGCTGGCGGCGCTGGGCTTCAAGGTCGGTCTGCTCGATGCCGACATCTACGGCCCCTCGATCCCGCGCCTGCTCGACATCAAGGAGCGCCCGGCGATGAAGAACGACAAGGTCGTTCCCATCGAGAAATACGGCATGAAGGTCATGTCGATGGGCTTCTTGCAGGATGAAGAGGCGCCGGTGATCTGGCGCGGGCCGATGGTGGTGACCGCGCTCATGCAGATGACCCGCGATGTCGACTGGGGCGAGCTCGATTTCCTTGTTCTCGACATGCCCCCCGGAACCGGCGATGCCCAGCTCACCATGGCCCAGCAAACGCCGCTGTCGGGCGCGGTCATCGTCTCCACGCCGCAAGACCTTGCCCTCGTCGACGCCCGCAAGGGGCTCAAGATGTTCAAGGACGTCGACGTGCCGATTCTCGGCATCATCGAGAACATGTCGAGCTTCGTCTGCCCGCATTGCGGCGAGGTGAGCGAGATTTTCGGCCACGGCGGCGCCGAGGAAGATGCCCACCGGCTGGGCGTGCGCTTCCTGGGCGCCATCCCGCTGCACATGGACATTCGCAAGACGTCCGATGCCGGAAAGCCCTGCATCGTCTCGGCGCCAGACGGGCCCCACGCCCAGTTCTACAAGAAGGTGGCGCTGAAGGTTGCGACCCTGCTCGGCATGGCCGAAGACGAAGAAGACGACTGACCGATCGGCCCGCCCGACCGAAAGCCTGCGCGTGGGGCGTTGATCGCCCCGCGCATTGCCTCTATGAAGCCCGAAAGTCTGGATGAGGCACCGATGGCAAACCACCTCTACAAGCGCGACCTTCCCGATGACCTCGATCTCGGCCCGATCGTCGCCATCGATACCGAAACGATGGGGCTCAACCCCCACCGTGACCGGCTTTGCGTCGTCCAGCTCTCGTCGGGCGACGGCAGCGCGCACATGGTGCAGATCGAGAAAGGGCAGACCGAGGCGCCGAACCTCGTGCGTCTGCTGACCGATCGAAACGTGCTCAAGCTCTTCCATTTCGGGCGATTCGACATCGCCATGCTGCTCAAGGCCTTCGGTGTCGTGACCGCGCCGGTCTACTGCACCAAGATCGCCTCGAAACTGGTGCGCACCTACACTGACCGGCACGGGCTCAAGGTGCTTCTGGCCGAGATGCTGCATGTGGATGTCTCGAAGATGCAGCAGCAGACCGATTGGGGCGCGGAAGACCTGACCGAGGCGCAGCTCGATTATGCCGCCTCCGACGTTCTTTTCCTTCACCGGCTCAAGGAACGCCTTGACGAGCGCCTTGCCCGCGAGGGCCGGACCGAGATTGCCCAGGCGGCATTCGACTTCCTGCCGACGCGTGCCCAGCTCGACGTGATGGGCTGGCCCGACACCGACATTTTCGAACACTGACGGCGCTCCGACCGGCGTGCGAGTCGCGGTTGACAACCGCGTCGCGGCATCCCCAAATGAAGGTAGAGATGCAAGAGAACGTCCAATCCCGTCCGGGCCGGGGCCTTGGAGCCCGCCGCGGAAACGCCTCTCGGAGATCAGGGCGAGATGCCGCAGCGCACGCAAAATTCCCTAAAACACTGAAACCACTCCCGGCAGGGCGCGAATGCACGCACATTCGGCCCGCGGGAAAATAAGCGAGGAAGAAGCATGAAATACCTGATCAGCGGCAAACAGATCGACATCGGCGAGGCGCTGCAAACGCACGTGAAAACCGAGCTCGGCGCGGTTCTCGAGAAATATGCCGAACGCCCGATCGATGCTCATGTGATCTTTTCGAAAAGCGCTCACGAGTTTGTCTGCGAGATCATCGTGCATCTTTCGACGGGCCTGACCGCGCAGGCCAAGGCCAAGGCGACCGAGATCTACGCCGCCTTCGACTCTTGCGCGGAAAAAATGGAAAAGCAGCTGCGCCGCTACAAGCGCCGGTTGAAAGATCACCACAAGGAACGCGCCAACCCGATTGAAACCATCGGCGCCTCGGCGTATATCCTCGCCCCTGAAGAAGAGAACGAGGATTCGGAACCGGAGAGCCTGCAGCCGATCATCATTGCAGAAACCGAGACGAAGATCCCCACGATCACGGTTGGCGAAGCGGTGATGCAGATGGAACTGGCCAATGCGCCGGTGCTGGTCTTCCGGAACGAGAAGTCGAACGGCGTCAACGTGGTGTACCGCCGCGATGACGGCAACATCGGCTGGATCGAACCGGGCTCGAACGGCTGAAACAACTGGCTCGGGCCGGAACAGGACTGACGATGAAAATTTCCGAAATCATCCGGCCCGAGGCGGTCAAGGTTCTTGCAAACGTTTCCAGCAAGAAACGGCTTTTCCAGAGCCTCGGCGAGATCGTCTCTTCCGCCTACGGAATAGATGCCGAGACGGCCTTCTCGGCCTTGCAGGAGCGTGAAACGCTCGGGCCGACGGGCGTTGGCCACGGTGTCGCGCTCCCGCATGCGCGGCTTGATGGAATCGACGCCGTGGTGGGCGCCTTTCTGCGCCTCGAGCGGCCCGTCGATTTCGAATCGGTCGATCATCAGCCGGTCGACCTGGTTTTCGCGCTGTTCGCCCCGGCCGGCTCCGGGGTCGATCATCTGAAGGCGCTCGCCCTCGTATCGCGCACCATGCGCGATGCGGCGGTCTGCGCGAAGCTCAGAGCCAACGACAGCGCCGAAACCCTCTATGCCGTTCTGACCGAATCGACGGCCTCACGCGCCGCCTGAACCGCGCGCCGCGGCCCGGCTCCACGGCCTGTAACCGAACATCATGAAGTCGCGTTGATAGGCCTTGCGCACCGCGTCCTCGATCTCGTCGTCGTAGATGTCGTCGAGGCTGAACGGCGTGTCCGGCAGGACTTTCGGCGGCGGCGGCGCCGTTGCGCCGACTTCGCGGGCGATCTCGGCGAGACCTTCTTCGAGGTCTTCCTCGCGCAGGATGTGATCGGGGAGCATCACCTGGCCGAACCCCTGGATCACCGCATCCTGCGTCGCCCAGGACCCGTCGACCCGAATCGCGGTCTGGCCGCCGATGTTTCCGAAGACGAACTTCAGAAAGCCCAGGAAGGCGGCGCGATGCTGCTCCCTGTCGTAGCTT
>RFKM01000307.1 GCA_003694465.1 Alphaproteobacteria bacterium | reverse complement strand
GTGATGGACAACTGACATGGCACATTCGCGCACCAGACCCCTTCTTGCCGCCACCGTAGCCACCGCCGCCGCGCTGGCGCTGGCCGGCTGCGCCGAGACCCTCGCCCGCTACGGCGAGGCCGGGAACGTGGCCGAAAGCGAGGGCTGGGGCAGCTCGGTCCAGAACAACATCGACTACCAGAACGGCACCAAGGTCTATGTGATGAACCTTGCCGAGCGCTTTGCCCGCGAAGTGCCCGACACCGTGACCTTCGACTTCAATTCCGCCCGGCTCGATGCCGCCGCCAAGGCCGCGCTCGACGAGCAGGCCCGGTTCATGCGGCGCTTCCCCGAGGCGCGCTTCCGCGTCTATGGCCATACCGACCTCGTCGGCTCGGACGCCTACAACAAGCGCCTCGGGCTGCGTCGGGCACGGGCCGTCGTCGCCTATCTCGCATCGCGCGGGGTGAGCACCTCGCGCCTTCAGGCGGTCGTGTCCTATGGCGAGACCCGCCCGGTCATCAACACCCAAGACCGCGAGCGGCGCAACCGGCGCACGGTGACCGAGGTTTCGGGCTTCGTGACCGACGCGCCTCTGGTGCTGAACGGCAAATATGCCGAGATCATCGCCCGCGAATACGTCGCCAGCGCCAAGGAGGCCGGCCCCGGCAGCCAGGGGCAGGCGATCCTGACCACCGGCGGCGGCTGAGCGGGCCGCACCGGGCAGACCACTTTGCGCAGCGCGGCCGGCTCATGCCGGCCGCCGGCATTTCGGGCCGTCGCCCGGGCGTTGCGCGAAAGATAAAAATGACCGCAGATTCTCGCGCTTTGTGCCGTATTGTTGCCGAAGTTGCCTGCGATTTTTTCCACAGTAACGAGCAATCCGCCCCGACGAGTCGAGTCGGGCGGGCCAGGTTCGGGGCGGCGGGTTTCCCGCCGCCGACCGACCGTGCCGAAAGGATGAGGCAACATGAGTGGCAACGCCGCGCTACAGCAGGACCCGGCCCCGATCGTCGCCTGCACGATCGCCCGAGACGTGCAGGATTTCGACCTGCTGATCGAAGACATGGAGACGGAACTCGGCGAGGGCTGGGGCGACCTTCCCATCGACGATGCTCTCGCCTTCCTTTCGCAGCCCGAGGCCGAAGACCTCGAATTCGTCGTCATCGCCATGGACGAGACCGACGAGGCCAACCTGCCGCGCTATGCCGAAGTAGTGCGCGAGGCCACGGCCCGCGGCATCCGCTCGCTGGTCGTCGCCGAGGAGGTGAGCCCCATCGCCCTGCACCAGCTGTTGCACATGGGCGCCTCGGAATTCGTGCCCTACCCGCTGCCGGAGGGGGCGCTGCACGAGGCCATCGAACGCCTGCGCGCCCCCGAGCCGGCGCAGATCGCCCCGCCGGCGGCGGCCCAGCCGGCCGCCCCCGCGCCCGCCCAGCCGGCGCGCGAGGCGGTGATCCTCGCCGTTCAGGGCCTTGCCGGCGGCGTCGGCGCCACGACCCTTGCCGTCAACCTCGCCTGGGAGCTGGCCACCATCGGCAAGGAGCCGCACCCCAAGGTTCTGATCATCGATCTCGACCTGCAGTTCGGCTCGGTCGCCACCTATCTCGACCTGCCCCGGCGCGAATCGACCATCGAGCTGTGGTCCGACACCGAGTCGATGGACGAGGAAAGCTGCCGCGCCGCCCTCGTCAGCCATGACGACAAGCTGATGGTTCTGACCGCGCCGAGCGACATGCTCCCGCTCGATTTCATCACACCCGAGGACGTCACCCGGGTGATCGAGATGGCGCGCACCAAGTTCGACTACATCGTCATCGACATGCCGAAAACGGTCGTCAGCTGGACGGAAACGGTCCTGAACACGGCGCATGTGTTCTTCGCCCCGATCGAACTCGACATGCGGTCGGCGCAGAACGCGCTGCGGATGATCCGGGCGCTGAAGTCGGAAGACCTGCCGCACGACAAGCTGCGCTTCGTGCTCAACCGGGCGCCGAAATTCACCGATCTCACCGGCAAGGGCCGCGCGCGCAAGCTGGCCGAAAGCCTCGGCATCTCGCTCGAGGTGCACCTGCCCGATGGCGGCAAGCAGATCGTGCAGGCCTGCGACCACGGCATCCCGCTGGCCAAGGACGCCCCGAAGGCGCCCCTGCGCAAGGAAATCCAGAAACTCGCGAAATCGGTTCACGAGATCAACGAGTCGGCCGAGAAGGCCGCCAGATAGGAGGGGCACCATGTTTTCGCGGTACAAGAAGGGTGCAACAGGCAAACCCGTCAGCGCCTTCAGCGCTTCGAAACTGCATGCCACCAAGGCCCCGGCCGGGCAGGGTGCCGTCCCGCCCGACACGCCGCCCGCCGCTCCGCCGGCGCCGCCCGCCGCCGCGCGCCCGCTGGCCGAGCCCAAGGCCGTCCGGCCCGAGCGCAAGGCGCCCCCGGCCGCCGCGGCGCCCGCCCGGGCCGCGCCCTCGGACAAGGAGCGCAAGCGCAAGGAACGCCTCGGCGAGCTGAAGGTCGAGCTGCATCACCGCCTGCTCGACAGCCTCAACCTCTCGGCGATCGAGACCGCCAGCGAGAAGGACCTGCGCGCCGAGATCCAGGACATCGCCTCCGAGGCGCTGAACGAGATGAACGTCGTGCTCAACCGCGACGAGCGCGCCACCCTTTACCGCGAGCTCTATGACGAGGTGCGCGGCCTCGGCCCGCTCGAGCCGCTTTTGCAGGACGACACCGTCAGCGACATTCTCGTCAACGGTCCGCATCAGGTTTTCGTCGAGCGCGGCGGCAAGCTCCAGCTCACCGACGTGACCTTCAAGGACGAAAAACACCTGCTCAGGATCATCGACAAGATCGTCTCGGCCGTGGGCCGGCGGGTGGACGAATCCAACCCCTATGTCGACGCGCGCCTTGCCGACGGCTCGCGCTTCAACGCCATGGTGCCGCCGATCGCCGTCGACGGCTCGCTGGTCTCGATCCGCAAGTTCAAGAAGGACAAGCTCGGCATCGAGGACCTCGTCCGTTTCGGCGCCTTCTCCGAAGACATGGCGCTCTATCTCGAGGCCGCCGTCGCCACCCGGCTCAACATCATCGTCTCCGGCGGCACCGGCTCGGGCAAGACGACGACGCTCAACGCGCTCTCGTCCTTCATCGACAACAGCGAGCGCATCCTCACCATCGAGGACACCGCCGAACTGCAACTGCAGCAAACCCATGTCGGCCGGATGGAAAGCCGCCCGCCCAACGTCGAGGGCAAGGGCGCGGTGACCCAGCGCGACTGTCTGCGCAACGCCCTCAGGATGCGCCCCGACCGGATCATCGTCGGCGAGACCCGCGGCGAAGAGGTCATCGACATGCTGCAGGCGATGAACACCGGCCATGACGGCTCGATGACCACGATTCACGCCAACAACGCGCGCGACGCGGTGAGCCGGCTCGAGAACATGGTGGCCATGGCCGGCATCGAGATGCCGCTGAAGGCGATGCGCGCGCAGATCGCCTCGGCCGTCAACCTGCTGGTGCAGGCCAGCCGCCTTCAGGACGGCTCGCGCCGCATGGTCTCGATCACCGAGATCACCGGCATGGAGGGCGACGTGCTCTCGATGCAGGAGGTCTTCCGCTTCCAGCGCACCGGCCTTGGCCCCGACGGCAAGATCCTCGGCCATTTCACCGCCACCGGGGTGCGCTCGCATTATTCCGAACGCTTCCGCCAGTGGGGCTATGACCTGCCGGCCAGCATCTACGAACCCAGCACGGGGGGCTGATCATGGTTCTGAGCGCCGAACCGCTTGTCTATCTCATCATCTTCGTCGCCGTCCTGGTGATCGTCGAGGGCATCTACCTGACCGTCTTCGGCAAGTCGATCAGCCTGAACGCCCGCGTCAACCGCCGCCTCGAGATGCTCGAAAAGGGCGTCGGGCGCGAACAGGTGCTCGAACAGCTGCGCAAGGAAATGCAGCAGCACATGGATTCGCGCGGCATCCCGCTCTATTCGCTGCTCGCCGAAAAGGCCCAGAAGGCCAATATCGCCTTCTCGCCCAAGCAGATCATCCTGGTGATGATCGGGGTTTCGATCATCGCCTATGTCGGTCTGACCGTGGGCACCACCGCCGGCCTTGCCGTGCGCCTCGTGGTGGCGGTGGCAATGGGCTTCGGCGGCGTCTTCGTCTGGATCAACAACCGCGCCAAGAAGCGCCTCGCTCTGATCGAGGAGCAGCTGCCCGACGCCGTCGAACTGATGGTGCGCAGCCTGCGGGTGGGCCATCCGTTCTCCTCGGCGATCCAGATCGTCGCCAAGGAGGTGCCCGACCCGCTGGGCTCGGAAATCGGCGTGATCGCCGACGAAAGCGCCTATGGCCGCGACATCGGCGAATCGCTCAAGCACATGGCCGAGCGGCTCGACATGCAGGACCTGCGCTTTCTCGCCGTCGCGGTCTCGATCCAGCAGACCTCGGGCGGCAACCTCGCCGAGATTCTCGAAGGCCTGTCGAAGGTGATCCGGGCCCGCTTCAAGCTGTTCCGCCGGGTCAAGGCGATCACCGCCGAGGCGAAATGGTCGGGCACCTTCCTTTCGGGTTTCCCGCTGGTGGCGCTGGTGATGATCAACGTCATCCAGCCGCACTACTATGACGAGGTGAAGGACACCGCCGCCTTCATCCCCGCCGCCCTCGTCGCCGGCGCCTTTCTCGTGGCCAACGTCTTCGTGATGCGCGCCCTCGTCAACATCAAGGTCTGAGGCCCGCCATGGATGCCATCATCACCCTTCTGACCGATCGTTTCGGCCCCGCCGGCCCGCTCTATGCCCTCGCCGCCATCGGCCTTCTGATGGTCGCCTCGGTGCTGCCGGTGCTGCTCAAGCGGCCGGAAGATCCGCTCGACAAGCTGAACCGCGCCCAGCACGACACCGCCAAGGCCGACAAGCCGGCCCTGCGCAACCGCAACGACGGCAAGGACAAGCTGGAGAAATACGCTTCCTTCCTCGAGCCGAAGGACAAGCAGGAATATTCCCAGATCCAGCTCAAGCTCCTGCAGGCGGGCTATCCGGGCAAGAACGCCGTGCGCACCTACCATTTCCTGCAATTCGCCCTCGGCCTCGGGGCGCTGGTGCTCGGCGTTGCCTATGCGGTTCTGAAATCGACCACCGGCGAGCCCTCGACCCAGGCGACGATCCTGTCGATCCTGATTCCCGGCGCGGTGGGCTACATGGCGCCAAAATACTGGGTCACCCGGCGGGTGGCCGAGCGGCAGGAGCAGATCATCAACGGCTTTCCCGACGCGCTCGACATGATGCTCGTGTGCATCGAGGCGGGCCAGTCGCTCGATCAGGCGATCATCCGCGTTGCCAAGGAAATCCGCGCCGGCTTTCCGGCGCTCGCCGACGAGTTCGAGATCGTCTCCTACGAGATGAAGGCCGGCAAGGACCGCGTGCAGGTGCTGCGCGACATGGCCGAACGCGCCGGCGTGCCCGACGTGGCCAGCTTCGTGACGGTGCTCATCCAGTCGACGACCTTCGGCACCTCGATCGCCGAGGCGCTGCGGGTCTATGCCGGCGAGATGCGCGACAAGCGGGTGATGCGCGCCGAGGAAAAGGCCAACACCCTGCCCACCAAGATGACCCTCGCCACGATGATGCTCACCGTGCCGCCGCTCCTGATCATCCTGATCGGCCCGTCGGTCTACAACGTCTACAAGACCCTCGCGAGCATCAAGTTCTAGGGCCGGCCCCCCTTCCTGCCGGCGCGTCCGGCAGGCCTTTTTCCGGCCCGAGCCCGGGATCCGGCCCCGATCCTTCTGCCTTTCCGAGGATGCAACGGCGCGCCATGCGGGCAACGCAAGACGCAGGCAGACGATGGCGGAGCGACCCGCGGGAGAACTTCGGGGGCGGCTTTCCGGCCGTTGCGCAGAGGTCCTTCTATCCCCTCAAGATCGCCTCGAATTCTCGCCACTCGCCCTTGGACATGCCGGAATTTTCCTGCGTCACCTCTTCGCCCCGCAGCATCCGGCGCAGGCAGTCGAGAGCCATGGCGCTGAGGTTCGCCCCGCCCATGCGGTAATCCTCGAAGGCCTTGTAGGCCAGCGGCACCCAGTCGGCGACGAGCGCGGCGATGGCCTCGGCATAGACGCGAATTTCGTATTGCGCGTGGGCATCGGCGCGCAGGCGCAGGAAATGGAAGAGGTTGTGCAGATCGACCTTCCAGTACCATTGCGTGTAGATGTTGGTCGGCAGGTTCATGCGCGCCAGTTCGCGCGCAAGGCCCTGCTGGCCGTCCTGGCTGATCATCTGCTCGTAATGGTCATAGGCCCGGGCCGAATCGGCCTTGAGAATCTCCAGCACCCGCGCCGCTTCCTCGTCGCCCAGCACCTCGCCCCGGCCCTGGTTGTTGACGGTCGACTGCGCGGCGAGATGTTCGCGGGCGGGAATGTAGAACTCCCGGTCGAGGATCGAATAGCGGGCGGAATATTCGTTGACGTTTGCCGTGCGGTGGCGGATCCATTGCCGGGCGACGAAGACCGGCAGCTTCACGTGCAGCTTGATCTCGCACATCTCGAAGGGCGTCGAGTGCCAGTGCCGCATCAGGTAGCGGATCAGCCCTTCGTCGTTCTGGACCGATTTCGTGCCCTTGCCATAGCTCACCCGCGCCGCCTGGCAGATCGCGGCGTCATCGCCCATGTAGTCGATCACCCGGACGAAGCCGTGATCGAGCACCGCGACCGGCTTGTAGAGGTGCGGCTCCAGCCCCTCGGCGACGGCGCGCAGGGTCTGGCGCGGGCGGGCACGCAGGGCGTCGATCTCGGCCTGTTGTTCGGGGCTCAGGGGCATGGCGAATCTCTCGTTGCTGCGCTTTGGCGCCACCATAGCCCCTGCGCAGGGCGCATGCACCAGCCCTCGCGCGAGGCCTGTGCCCCTTGCCGCCGCGCCGCACCTGCGCGCCGGGCCCCCGGCCGGGCACGGGCTTGCGCGGCCTTGCCCGCTCCGACCTTGGGCGGCGCGGATCGGTTTGCCCTGGCGCGGCCCGGCACGTTTTGCCGCGGGGGCGCCAGACCAGCGCCGGGCAGAACCGGATGCCCCCGCGCGCCCCTGCCGCGACCGATCCCGCCCGGCCTCAGTAGATGTAGCGAATCTGGTCGGTCCAGAACCGCTCGACCCGGCGCAGCGCGGTGTTGACCTCTTCGAGCGCTTCGGGGCCGAGAATGCCACGCGTCTGCCACTGCTCGGAGTGCCGCTTGAACAGGTCGGCGACGATATCGCGCACGCCGCGCCCCTTCGGCGTCAGCCGCACCCGCACCGAGCGCCGGTCGATCTCGGAGCGCTGGTGGTGCATGTAGCCGGCCTCGACCAGCTTCTTGAGGTTGTAGGACACGTTCGAGCCCTGGTAGTAGCCGCGGCTCTTCAGCTCGCCCGCGGTCACTTCATTGTCGCCGACATTGAACAGAAGCAGCGCCTGAACCGGGTTGACCTCGAGCACGCCGAGGCGCTCGAATTCGTCCTTGATCACGTCGAGCACCAGCCGGTGCAGGCGCTCGACGAGGGAGAGGGCATCGAGATACTGGCCGAAATAGGCCGGATGCAGGCTCTGCCCGATGGGGGAATGCATGCTCATTCGCGTCTCCACCTGTTGTTGTCGGAGACGACCCTCGCCGCAAACGGCGAACATTCGGTTAAACGATCCGGCAAAATCTTGAAAAAGGCGGGCGGTTTCGCACCGCTTGGTTAACCGCGCGCCGCCGCCTCGGCGACACGGGCGATTTCGGCAATGAGGGCGGCGTGTTCGGCCGGGGGCGGCACCTGCCCCGACACCCACTGGTAAAGGTCGTGGTCGGCCTCGTCGAGCAGGGCCTCGAAGGCATCGAGGCCGGCGCCGTCCAACGAAGCAAGGCGCCGGTCGGCGAAATGACCGAGGATCACGTCCATCTCCTTGATGCCGCGCCGGTGCGCGCGCATTGCAAGGCGCTTGAGGCGGTGTTCGGGCGATTCGGTCATGGTGCCTTCTCCTCGAAGAGGTTCCGCAGCGCCTTTTCGAGCCGGGCAAGGCGGGCGGCG